>JAJZLT010000020.1 GCA_021803245.1 Microcaldota archaeon | reverse complement strand
ATGCTGTGCAGACATACCGCGCTAGTGTTAGTACTTATTTTGTGTTTGCCGTTAGGTGTATATTTGGCCGATAAAAGCAACCACGACTATGTCCCATTACACGAGGTACTTGAGGAAAAAGAGGCAGTCGAGGCGCTGAAGAAGTTCGGTCTTGAGAAGCAGAATTTGCCGAAGATCTTGGTTACCGATCCACAGGTGGTGAAACTAGGAGCCAGGAGCGGGCAGGTTGTAAGGATACACAGGAATGACAACGGAAACAAATACTTTTACTACCGTCTGGTAGTTGATGCCTAAGCGCGGCTTGGCATAATGTGGTTTTATCATGGCTGAAGGAGGAGTTCTCTTAAGTTCGTATATAAGTCCTGCAACGCTTGTGCAGCATCAGATAGACAGCTTCAACAGGTTTGCAGACACAGGAATTGGCAGGGTAATAGGAAAGCAGAATCTCATAGAGCCCAGCGTAGAGGGCTTCGCACTTAAGCTCGGAGCCGTAAGGATAGGCAGCCCGTCGATTGTTGAAGCAGACAGTTCAAGGAGGAATATACTGCCGAATGAAGCAAGGCTCAGGAACATAACTTATTCAGCACCAATCTTCATGGAGGTGGTGCCTGTCATACGCGGCATAGAGAAGGTTGCGTCTTATGGAGAGGTCTTCGTAGGCGAGCTGCCGGTCATGGTTGGAAGCACGCTCTGCCATACAAGGAACATGAGCAGGCAGCAGCTTATAGAGAATGGCGAGGACCCTGACGACAAAGGAGGCTATTTCATAATAAAAGGCGTTGAGCGCGTGCTCATCGGCCTTGAAGACGTTGCGTCTAACAGGATAATAACCACTAAGGAGAAGAAGGGTGCTGAGGTAAAGAGCCGCGTCTTCTCCTCGACGCCTGGCTTCAGGGCCAGATGCGTTGTTACCAGGACGCAGAATGGCTTGTATTCTGTTGATTTTCCCACAGTTGGCAAGAGCATAGACCTTGTGATGGCGCTGCGCGCCCTCGGAATGCAGATTGAAGATGTCAAGGAATATGCAAGCAGGCTGCTCTCCTTCAGGAATGACATTATGCTTAACATAGAGGTAAGCGCTGTGAACAAGGAAGCAGGCGCCGTGCTGCAGCCGAGCGAGGCACTGCTTGAGATAGGGAAGATGGCTGCGCCGGGGCAGGCGAAGGAATACCAGATAAAGAGGGCCGAGATGCAGCTTGACAGCTACCTGCTTCCGCACATTGGAAACGATGCGAATGCGAGGAAGGAGAAGGCCAAGTACCTTCTCGAGATGGCGAGGAAGACCACAATGGTGGCCAACAACCTGGCCAAGCAGGACGACAAAGACCATTACGCTAATAAGCGCACGAGGTTTGCAGGCGAGCTCATGGAGGAGCTCTTCGCGTACGCTTTCCGTTTCTTCCTTAAGGAAGTGAAATACCAGATAGAGAGGATGAGTGCAAGAGGGAGGAGGCTTGGCATGCAGTCGATAATAAGCCCGGATACGCTTACAGAGAAGATCGCCTATGCGATGGGCACTGGAACATGGGTGGCAGGCCAAACAGGAGTTTCGCAGGTGCTTGACAGGACAAACATGATAAGCACGTACGCGCACCTGCGGCGCGTGAAGTCTCCGCTGGCAAAGAAGCATCCTCACTTCAAGGCAAGGGATGTGCATGGCACGCAGTGGGGGAAGATCTGCCCTTCAGAAAGCCCTGAGGGCCAGGAAGTAGGGCTTACGAAGTACCTTGCGCTTATGTCCAAGGTTACCGTAGGCGCGGATGAGGCCATGACCGAGCAGGAGCTGAAGAAGATTGCGGAAATAAAGAAGCTTTAGGTGTGAATATGGAATCTAAGAGCAATTGTTATCTTTATCTGAACGGAAAAGCGATAGGATACGTTGAGGATCCGGTCAAATTCGTGAACGAGGTCAGGGCAGCGAGGAGGAAAGGCCAGATTTCTGGCGAAGTGAACATAGCTTATGTAGAAAGGATAAAGGAGATAAGGATTAATACTGACAGGGGGAGGCTCAGGAAGCCTTATATAATAGTTGAAAACGGCAGGTCCAAGCTGACCCATGAGATGCTGGAGAAGCTTAATAAAAAGGAGATAAACTTCAGCTATCTTCTCAGGAGCGGCGTACTTGAATACCTTGACGCGGAGGAGGAGGAGAACGCGCTCGTGGCATTCAGCGAGGACCAGATAAATGAGAGGACAACGCACATAGAATTTGACCTCTCCGCGCTTTTCGGTCTTACGCTTAATACGCTCCCGTTCCCTGAGCACAACGCACTTGCAAGGCATGCGATGAGCGCCAACTTCATAAAGCAGGCCGAAGGATTATATGCAACTAATTTCAATACCAGGTTCGACTCGCGCGCATACCTGCTTTTCTATCCGCAGATGCCGATGGTTACAACAGCGGCATATGAAGCAGTCAACCTTAAGAGCCATGCAAGCGGGCAGAACTTCGTTGTGGCAGTGTCTACTTATTACGGATACAACATGGCAGATGCGCTGGTGGTAAACAAGGCAGCTATTGACAGGGGCGTGGGCAGGAGCGTCTTTTACAAGTCTTACGTAGACGAAGAGAGAAGATATCCGGGAGGCCAGCGCGACCGCTTCAGGATGCCTTCCCCTGTAGCTGAAGGATACATGGGCGAGCACACTTACGCGAAGCTTAGCGAAGACGGGATAGTTGAGCCTGAAATGGCGGTAGAGGAAGGCGATGCCATAATAGGCAAGGTTGCGCCGCCGCGCTTCCTTGAAGAGAATATAGGAGCAGGAGGGCTTGAGGAGAAGACGCGTGATGACTCGGTAATGCTGAAGGCTGGGGAGAATGGAGTGATAGACAGCGTTGTCTTCACAGAGACTACAGGAGCTACCAGGATAGTAAAGGTGCGCGTCAGAAGCCTGCGAATACCTGAAAAGGGAGACAAGTTTGCAAGCAGGCACGGACAGAAAGGAGTGCTTGCGCTCATAGTAAACCAGGAGGACATGCCTTTCACTTCAGATGGCATAATACCAGACCTTTTGCTTAACCCCCATTCCATACCGACAAGGCTTACCTTCGGGCATTTGCTGGAGATGATAGCAGGCAAGGCAGGAGCGCTTTCCGGAAAGCAGGTGGATGGTACCTCGTTCGGAGAGAGCGGAAAGAACAGGCTGGAAGGCTACGAGAAGGAGATAGAGGCGCATGGCTTTGACAGGCACGGCGACGATACGCTCTACGACGGGATAACCGGCAGGCCGTTCAAGGCCAAGATCTTTACAGGAGTTGTATACTACAACAGGCTTTACCATATGGTCAGCAACAAGATACAGGTGAGGAGCAGGGGCAAGGTCCAGATACTCACGCACCAGCCTACTGAAGGAAAGGCGAGGCAGGGAGCGCTGAGGTTTGGAGAGATGGAACGCGATGCGCTGATAGGGCACGGCGCGAGCCTGCTGCTCAAGGAGAGGATGCTTGACCAGAGCGACAAGACAACAGTGCTTATCTGCAAGGAGTGCGGGAACATGGGCTATTACGACTACATAAAGCGCACGCCGGTCTGCCTGCTAGATGGCACGACCAACCTGGAGGAGGTGGAGATAAGCTACGCCTTCAAGGTCTTGCTTGACGAGATAAAGTCGATGCACATAATGCCCAGGATAAGGCTTAGCGAGTGATAATCATGCAGGCAGAGGTAATAGATTATATAAAATTTGGAATAATGTCTCCTGGAGAGATAAAGAAGATGAGCGTGGCAAAGCTTAATGTGCCAGACACGTACAATGAGGACGGCTACCCGATAGACGGCGGACTGCTCGACCAGAGGCTGGGAGTAATAGACCCGGGCCTGATCTGCAAGACATGCGGTGCGAGGGCTAAGTCATGTCCCGGCCACTTCGGGCACATTGAACTCGTGAGGCCGGTAGTGCACTCTGAATTCTCAAAGGTGCTTTACATGCTGCTTCAGGCAACATGCAAGGAATGCCACCGCATCCTGGTAAGCGACGAACAGATTGGCGAGGTGAGGAAGCTGGTAAGCGAGGAAACAGAAGGCACGCCGCTCCATACTGCCATTCAGGAGACCGGGCAGGCTGCCCTTTCTGCATCTGAAAATAAACAGGAGTACAACCAAAAAGGCAGCGACAGGAGGATAAAGAAAGGAGGCTCATTCGGAAAGAGGATAAAGGGCGCAAAGAAGTGCCCGCACTGCGGCGCTGTGCAGGAAAAGATAAGCTTCTCGCAGCCCACGTATTTCAGCATAGGTGAGAGGAGGCTCAAGCCTGATGAGATACGCGACTCGCTTGCAAAGATAAGCGAGGACGACCTGAGGCTTCTTGGCATAGACCCCAAGGTGAGCAGACCGGAGTGGCTGATTCTAAGTTCGCTCCTTGTGCCGCCGGTGAACGTCAGGCCGTCGATCACGCTCGAGTCGGGAGAGAGGAGCGAAGACGATCTGACGCACAAGCTTGTGGACATAATGAGGATCAACCAGCGCCTGGAGCAGAATATCAATGCAGGCGCGCCGCAGATAATAATAGACGACCTGTGGGAGCTCCTGCAGTACCATGTAACAGCATATTTCAACAACGAGACTTCAGGCATACCGCCGGCAAGGCATAGGAGCGGACGCGCTCTCAAGACACTTGCGCAGAGGCTCAAGGGCAAGGAAGGCCGTTTCAGGTACAACCTGAGCGGAAAGCGCGTGAACTACTCTGCAAGAACAGTTATAAGCGTGGACCCTTACCTTGACATAGACGAGGTGGGCGTTCCGTATGAGATAGCGGAGAAGCTGACAGTGCCGTTCTACATCACAGAATGGAATATTGACGAGGGCAAGAGGCTTCTCTCAAGCACATCATATCCAATGGCGCTGAACCTTATCACAAAGGATGGCAAGAGGAAGAGAGTCATAGAGACGAACAGGGAAGACCTGATAAAGGAGCTCGCAGTAGGGACAATACTGGAGAGGCAGCTGAAAGACGGGGACATCGTGCTCTTCAACAGGCAGCCTTCATTGCACAGGATCTCGATCATGGCGCACAGGGTCAAGGTTGTGCCTGGAAGGACTTTCAGGCTCAATTACTGCACCACTACGCCTTACAACGCAGACTTCGACGGAGACGAAATGAACCTTCACGTGCCCCAGACGCTTGAGGCGCAGGCAGAGGCCACATATCTCATGGAAGTGCAATACCAGATCTTTTCTCCGAGGGACGGAGCTGCGATAATAACGAACTCTGAAGACGGGATAAGCGGGATGTACAGCCTGACAAACGAGCACACGCTGCTCAGCAAAGACGAAACCGCATACCTTTTGGGCATAGCAGGCATATACGAGATGCCGGAGGGCGCGAAGGATGGCAGGTACAGGGGCAGGGATATCTTCTCGATGATGCTGCCCAAAGGCTTTGATTATGAACAGCAGACGAACCAGGGCGCGTTCAGGATAAAGAATGGCAAGCTTGTTGAAGGAATAGTTACCAAGGATACTTACGGAAGGGACAACAGGCTCTTCGCTGCGATAGCGGCCAGCTACGGGTATGAAGTGCTTAAGAACTTCATCTACACAACCTCGAAAGTGGCAGACGCATATGTAACACTTGCAGGTGTCACGGTAGGTGTCAAGGAGTATGCAGTGAATAAGGAGATGGAGGAGATTAAGTCAAGGATACTAAGCGAGACTTTCTCGAAGATAGACGCACTTATAGCGCAATACAAGGAGGGCAAGCTCGAAGCGCTTATAGGATACACGCTTAGGGAGTCGCTGGAACGCATGATAATAGCAGAGCTCAACATGGCAAGAACCAAGGCAGGAGAGGCTCTGGTAAGGCACGAAAGCTCCGGAAACAGCGCTTTCGAGATGGCAAAGTCAGGCTCGAGGGGAAGCATACTTAACCTTGAGCAGATGAGCATGTTCCTCGGCCAGCAGGCTACGCTCTCCGGAGGGCGCATAAAGAGGGGCTACTACACAAACAGGCTTCTCCCCCACATCATGCCAGGAGACGTGGGCCCTACAGCAAGAGGCTTCGTTACCACAAACTATTACAACGGCCTTGCGCCCATAGATCTCTTCGCCCACGCGATAGGATCAAGGGGTTCAGAGGTCTACAAGGCGCTGCTTACAGGAAGGTCAGGCTACCTCTACAGGAGGCTATCGAACGCACTGCAGGATTATTATGTGCGCGAAGACTTAAGCGTGCGCGATGTCAACAACAACATAATACAGACAGTGTACGGAGGAGACGGCATGAACCCCATGTCGGTGCAGCTTGTTGAGATGGAGGAGGAGAAGTGATTTTATGGCTGAGAGCAAGAACAATGGATTTGACAGGAAGTACAGGGTGCATTATGGCGAGCCGATAGGCATGCTTGCGGCGCAGTCTATCGGAGAACCGGGGACACAGATGATTCTAAGGACATTCCACTATGCCGGAATAGAGGCAACAATAGCAACCTCGGGCCTGCCCAGGATAGTCGAGCTTGTCGATGCAAAAAAGAAGCCGGCAACTCCGATAACGCAGATATACCTTGAGCCTGGAATAAAGAAAAATTTTGAGAAGGTAGAGGCAGTGGCAAGGAAGATAAATGAGGTCAAGATGTCAAGCATAGTGCGCAGGGCGATTGAAAACTTCTCAAAGGGCACGATAAAGCTGATACTGAGCAAGCAGGCGGTCGAGGCTGCCGAGATGACTCCTGCGCAGGTTGCCTCGAAGCTTGCGAAGGCGATGGATCTTGAGGTAAAATCGCAGGACTACGAGGTGCTTATAAAGCTTAAGACAAAGAACCTGAAGGAAGTGAGGAACACTACGGTAAAGGTAATGAAGAAAGTGATACAGGGTATAGAGGGCGCAGGCAAGGCGCTTATACAGCAGGACAAGAACGGCGACTTCTATATAATAGCGGCAGGAAATAAGATAGAGGATATAATAAACGTGGAGGGCGTGGACAAGTCAAAGCTTTATACAAATGACGTCTTTGCAATGTACAGGCTCTTCGGGGTAGAGGCTGCAAGGAATACGCTAGCCAATGAGCTGATGAAGACGCTCGACGAGCAGAAGATAGACGTTGACAAGAGACACCTGCTGCTTGTTGCTGACGCGATGACATACAGCGGAGACATAAAGGGGGTTGGAAGGCATGGCCTAAGCGGCATGAAGAACTCGGTATTCGCGCGCGCGGCGTACGAAGAAACAGCAAAGCACCTGGTCAACGCTGCAACTTTTGGCGAAGTAGACCCGATGCGCGGAGTTACGGAGAACATACTTGTAGGCAAGCAGATTCCGCTCGGCACTGGCTCGGTGCGCCTCGCGATAAGGAAGAGCGAGATGAAGAAGATAAGGGCGGAAAAAGAAGAATAAGTATATTTTTCTGCTTATTTGATATTGATCAGCGATACCTTTTCCTTATTCGGCTTCCTTCCTGTGCTTCCTTCCTGTAGTTGTATCAGGGCTTACTCAATGTTTCGAAGGACCGCCGCCTGATTTTATTGTAATGGACACAGGATTTGATACCAGGGAAACAGGGGCGGAAGCGTTGTCTGTGACCTCTATCTCGAAGAACCATGTGCCAGTTTGAGTAGCCTTTTTTGTTTCGAAGTTGTATGTGAGGGAGGTTGCGCCTGGAATTACACTGAATGAGGAAGAACCTGGCGCTTCCTCAAGCCATTGATAGGAATACGGCGCGGTACCGCCACTTGGAGTAGACTCCGTGAGCAAGTCTGACTGTTTAGGCGAGATGGATGATGACTGTGCCGTGGGGGTTGGAACGTTAAGTCTGGGATTTACAGTCAAGGTATTTGTTGCAGTAAAGTAAACTCCTCCTGAAAGGATTTTTACATCCACAACATCTGGCGAACCTGACTGTGTAGTTAAATTCCCTATGAACACAAGAGTACTGGAATTGCCTCCTACAGGATTACCGTTAATGCTCCAGGCATATGTGTATGGGGGTGAAATTCCGGAAATATATGCATTCAGTGACTCGTTTGTACCCACATCAATCACAGGCAGAGGCACAGTGACCAGTGTATTCACATTAATCACGGTAAAGATGCTTGATGCTATTGCTTCGTGGAATGCGCTATCAGTAACTATTACTGTTACGTTGTTGGGACCAATATCGGCCGAATTTGCCGTAATGGTTATTGCTTGAACTGTTTGATTTAGCCTATTGCCGTTAAGCAACCATTCGTATGAATAAGGCGGGGTTCCGCCAGTTACATTTGTAGTTAGAGTCTCATTTTGTCCTACGGCGAGCCGATTAGCAGGCATGTTCATATATGCTGTCAGATTTCCATGCGAATTTATCGTTACTGAGGCAGGGAGAGAATTCACGGACACGCCGTCAGTGTCAGTAGCAATAAGCTCAAACTCGTATGTTCCTAAAGGTGTAGAGGAATTCGAATTAAATACGTAGGATGAAGGATATAGCTTGTCTGCAAATACATGCGCGCCAGTGTTGCTCACACAATACATGTAGCCATTGGAGACCGCGCAATTATCCTGTTGATTTGCAGGTTTATCCCAAAATGAGCCTTCAGCGACCCATTGGCTTATACTGCCATTTGAGGATATATGAGCAAAGAATGATTGATTTGCATACAACTCTGAAGACCCGTATACAACCTGCCCTTCAGTGCAGTATATGTAGCCGCTATATGTGTTGCATTGCAGGTAATTTGCATGTAGAGGATATGGTGTGGTTGTCTCCCAGGCCCCTATCCCGTTTGCAGTCACAGGGGCGTAATATACCTTATTCAAGAAGCTGCCAGTATAATTTTCGCCTCCGATGCAGTATATGTATCCGCCGTATGTGGTGCAGCTTTGGCCAGCTATAGCAGTAGGATACAATGTGGTGGAAAACCACGGTCCAACACCACTGCTTGACAGATGAGCGTAGTATGCTGAGGAATAATATGCACTTTGCCAGGGGGTACCGCCGACGCAATAAATATAGTCATTGTATGTTGCGCATGAAAATCCGGAAGAGTTAAGACCTGTTGAAAGGGATGGATAAGGATATTGCGTTGTAAGGCTACCGTTTACAATCCCATTTCCATAGATATATGCATAGGCATCCAGCCTCACGAGCTGTGCGACAGACTGCGTAGAATTTGTTTCGCCTGCGATATCCTGCAAACCTCCAATGCAATACATATAACTGCTGGCCGCTACACAGTCCTGATTAGCTATATTAGCAGGATACTGCGTTGATGTATTCCAGGTTATGTTGTTGCCAGATACTTTACCATAGACAGAATTTGGAGCAAATCCGAAAAGAGTATAGCCTGTCTTTGAATCTCCAAGTCCGCCCGAGCAGTATATATGATTGCTGCTTGATACGCACGATGTGCCAGAGGTATTGAATGGATATGGAGTTGCATTTACAAATCGTAGCATACCTGAATTGGATATTGGTACAAAACTGTTCGAATTTGGAGCTTTCACTGCCCAATTATAGGTAAATGGAGCCGATCCGTTGACTGGAAGGGATGGAACTGTTAGTGAAACATTCTGTCCCGCAAATATCGAATTGGAAGATGATTGCGCCTGAACATCAAATACAGGAAGCGTGTTTACTGCTACGCTGACCGGCATTGTCATATTGCTTACTCCAGAGGCGTCAGTTACATTGAGCTCAAAGAGCCATGTACCAATACGTGTACTCTGATTTGTAGAAAAGATATATTCTGAGGAGTTTGCGCCTTTTATAGCAGTATAGCTTCCTGCGCCTGGTGCTTGTTCGTACCATTGGTATGTGTAAGGCAATACGCCGCCGTATATCGAGGCTGAAAGTGTAGATGAATTGCCAAGATCAATCTCTGTCTTTGAAACACCTATTTGTGCTTGCATCTTTACAATCACAGTAAAACTTGAATTCTGGGACAGGCTTGTAGGATATGCCTGTACTGGATGCACCAATCCTCCAAGATACGGATTTGTCATGGAGATATTTATATTGGGAAATGAGTTTACCTGGGAGGTCACACCATTTATAGTAGCATAATTGCTGCGTATTCCATTTGTATAGGTTGGGCCATAAAATGATTGGTGGAAATCGGCAAGAGGGGGCCAGTAGCCGACATATGGCCTTTCATCTATCCACTCCGCGCTTGACTCAGGAGTGGCATAGTTTACAGTTATATTGAAAGTTTCGTTTTGGGTTATATCTTCCAGATATATGTCCCATTTATGGGAAGTTGAGTTCATCAAGGTGATACTGGCAAACATTACGTCACCTGCATTCACGGTAAAATTAGGTATCTGGATTGCGTAGTTAGGCAGTAGCTCATACCAAGCCCATGTAGGTGAACCGAATACGTTTGCAGAATCAGATTCGGTGCCAGTTTGAATAAGATAAGTATTGGAATAGCCATCAATGCCTATCCATTGGGAGGAGAAAGACTGGTTTGTAGCATTTGGTGTTTGCGTAACACTCTGCACGACCCAGCTCCCATTAACTGCAGTTACGGTACCATTTTGCGGGTTAGATACATTTTCTACTGCAACATATCCTGACCAGTTGATCGACGACGCAGGTGTTGATGCATGAGCCATGCTTAATAGTATCTGAAATGCAATGGCTGCAATGAAAACCGACATTATAGTTGGGTGTCTCATCAAGATCACGAATAAATTCCAGCACTTACGTTGCCGCTGTATTCTGAGGCGCCTATTGTTAACAGGGCTGTCTGCCCGCCATCGCATGGACCTCCCGCTATATTTATCCAATATGTACCTTTCTGTGCGCTAGATGACACGTTTACTGACAGCTTCACATATCCATTCTTCGAGGTACTGGTATTGATGTATGAATATATCCCATAATGGCTTGCAGAGCTTGTATTTACAATTGCGTAGCTTGCTGCAGGCAGCGTATGGCTGAACCTGCAGACTGTGCCTCCCGAACCGGCGCTGAAACATATCTTGTATTGCGATGCGCCCTCCTTCTCAATGCTATAATTTTTCTTGCTCTGTACTTCATGCGAAAAAGAAATTGCAGTATCCAAGGAAGCAGTATCGGGTTTGTCTGGTGTTGATACACCGTACGTGATATTACCTGAATGTCCAGGAGACAAAACATAATCAGTAATTCCATTCAGATTGTAAGCGGATATTCCAGAGATATTCGATATTATTATATTTGCAGGCGGGTTTGCCAGCAAAGGGCACGAGTAGTATGGTTGTGGACCCGGGCTGACTTGATACGAAGCGTAGGTATTGCTGCTTGGCTGCGCTTGCGCAGCTGCAGCTATGAAGTGACCTGCCACAAACACAGATATCGCAAGGACTAGAAAAAGTAGAACTATTAGTTTACGCATTTTACCAGCTATAAAGATTATTGATTTACTTAACGCCTACCTTTATATAAGCTTTGATTAGAGCCATTTATGTATACTCCGCCTTCTTTCGGATCTCAGGCTAATGCCATTTCAAGATGCTCAGCGTGGGCTGCAACAATTTAAGAATCAACAGCTGTTCTCTATTATTATATTCTGGGTGTATGATCCACTTGGCTGCGATGCTGGAACAGCAACTCCGAAATATATTGTGTTTGAGCCAGAAGACGGAACAAGCATTGCGGTATTAGATGAGGTTGCTGAAAGTTGTGTTCCGGTATACGATGCCTGCGTAATGGCGCTCCATAGTGTGTTAGAAACCCCGAAACTGCTGCTCCCTGAGGCCCAGTTGCTTCCATATACATACATATAGGCATTGGAACCTCCGCTATTCGTATCTACCACTCCCGAATTAGTGGACAAGTAAGATCCTGGGTTTGTTGAGCCAAATGCAAGCACGGTAGGGGAGAGAGAAATATCGCATAACGCGGTGCCGGTGTTATATGTCAATGTACTTTTTACTGATTCTTGAGTTGAGGCAGTGTCAGTAACTATTACATTAACAGTAATAGGCCCGCTTCCCCATGATGCTTGCTGGGTAAAGGTAAACGAGTTGGACGTTTGGAAGACACCAGTATATAGCGCATTTGCGACCAGGCCTACGCTATTGTATACAAGGAAATTGTATGTGTACGGGCTTGTGCCACCACTAACGGTAGCTGTCACAGTTTGCTGTTGGCCTGCGCTTACCTGGCCGCTGCTGTCAGTAAATGAGGTAAATACAAGAGCTGGGTTTACTGTTATGTAGGGGTATGTTGAGAAAACGGTTACGTCATTGTAATTTATATCTGTAGCGTATGCAATGGTTCCAGAAGGGTTAACTGCAATCTGTGATGTGTACGGTGCGGTAACATTATCTACTATAGTATCAGTCGCAGTATTCATCACCTCAATATTGTACTCGTTAGTTATGTAGAGCAAAGTTCCGTGCAGGTTTATTGCGCTCCCTAATGGATCAGGGCCTGTTGCAACTGTATTGACAATCTTACTTGCTGAGACATTGATGACAACAATATAAGAGTAAGTCGGACAGCCACTGAAGTGGTTCGAGCATTCGTTGACGTATGCAAAGGTGCCCTGGGGATTGAAGGCGACTGCCTGCGGGTTTGTTAACAGGTAGATCGTATTTACTACCGCTTCGGTTGAAGTATTGATTACACTAATTGTATTGGTGCCCCAGTTCAACACATATGCAAGGGTGCCCTGGGGATTGAAGGCGACGCCTTCAGGATAAGTTCCTACTGTGATAGTATTTACTGTTGTATTTGTGGCAGTGTTGATCACATCTACCGAGCCCGGATTATTATTTAAGGTAACGTAGGCCAGGGTGCCCTGGGGATTGAAGGCGACGCCGTATGGATAATTGCCAGTAATTACGGTATTGACTTCAGTGTTTGTTAGGGCGTTTATGACACTTACATAATTGCCATTTTGATTAGGAACGTAGGCCAGGGTGCCCTGGGGATTGAAGGCGACTTCATACGGATCTGAACCTGTAAAAATGTAAGTAGTAATCGTATTTGTGGCGACATTGATTGCACTGGCACCAGATGAAAGAGTGTCGACGACATATGAAGTTACGCCATTGGGATTGAAGGCGACACCGTGTGGGCTGTTTAAGACAGAGATGGTATTTGTTATTTCCACAGTAGGAACGTTTCCTGAATTTATTACGGTAGGGCCGCTGGTTACTATGACATTTGCCTGTACAGTGTCGCCTGCGAAGCCTGCAGTATTCCAAATAAATGTATTTGAAGTGTATGCTACTCCTGTGAAAAGCATGTTTGCAACCTGGGCGCCGCTGATCGTATTTGTTATTATATAGTTGTAGGTGAATGGACCAGATAAAACGCCAGATATTGTTGCAGTAAGCACCTCGTACTGGCCAGCATCAACGATTGCGTTTGAATAAGAAAGGGATACGCTTGGAGGTTTGAAATTGGCAGTTATTATCGCATTGCCTTCGATTGTGACAAGTGTATTAGGTGATGAAGGATCGCTTATTACAACATTCGAAGAATCGGCAGAATCTACTGACCAGCTGCCGAATGTGTAACCGTATGGTGCTATCGCGTTCATGGTGCTGGTTCCAAACACCTGTATTGTATTACCGCTTGCCTCATCAACTCCATTAGTTAAGATTGTGCCTGTTGAGGGATTGTCATCAAAAGTTACCGTTGCAGGAGGCCATTCGTATGCGGCAGCGGAGATTGATGATGGAGAAGATGCTGTTACGGTAACTGAGCCGCTTGAGCTCAGTGTACAGTACGCGACCTCTGCCTCGGCGTCTGAAGCGCTGGTTGTTGCTGTGATTGGTGTACACCCCGAAGGCAGGGAAGCGGAGAAACTGCTTCCTCCAGAAGCGATTCCGAATATGACGAAGCTGTTCGCTGCAGGCACTGTGTAAGAAAGGGTCTCGCTCTTGGTTACAAGTGAGCTAGAGTTCACGACCTGTTTGGACGCATATGAGAAGATTACGTTTGCTCCTACTCCTGCAATTGCGGTATCCACAGGCAATTTGCTTGGCGTGCTAAAAGTGCCTGTGCTGCTGGTGCTGTGGCCTACCGAGGATACATTTTCATTTGCAACAATACTGCGGCCCTTTCCACTGCTAATGTTGTATGAGCCGAAAGAATCCAAGGTATAGCTTGTTGTTACGGCATAGCCGGAGCTTGTGGTTGAGAGCGCGCCATCAGCGTATATATAAGTCGGATAGTTGCCGGTTACTGCCACGCTTATGCTTGTTGTTGATGATGCGGTATTTGTATTTGTAGCAACTCCTACCACATAGGCAGAAAAGGAGTTAGAAGTGGCGGAATAAAGGTATGACGTGGAATTTGACTCTAGATATATCGTAGGCAACATAACCCAGCTGCCAGAGACATACTTGAACAGCTTTATGTTCGTGTAGTTTACATTGTTCTGCTCCGCCCAGCCAATTGGCACTGAGAAATCGTATATTGCCCTGCTGACATATTTGTCGATCTTGTAGCTTACTCCGCCTTTTTTCGCCGTTCCGTTTATTTGAATGAAATCGTATATTGGATTCTGCATTTTCGGGTATCTTGATGGAATTACAGAGGAATTTGAAAGGCTTAGGCTTATCCCTATTCCGGTTGCCGTGAGATTTACCAAGACTGAGTTAAGTATATGCCCAGGCAGAGGCATTTTGATCTCTTTTGCATTGGCAAAAACAGTAACGTTGTTCCCGCTTATATTATAACTTGAAGTGGCAGCAGACTCTAATGATGAAGCTACATTTCCAAGCGCATTGCTTTGAGTAATGGTATTATTGCTTTGGGCTAGGGCATAGTTGATGATCATCAGGTTTCCCTCTGATGCCGTCCCTTTTGAAGGCAATGGATCATATATAGAACCATTCACCGATACGTTGTATGCGATGAATGGATAGTTGCCAGGCGGTGTTTCCAGATAGAGCATGTTTGAAGTTCCGTTAATCAGGTAATTTCCAGATGAAATGCTCCAGCTTGTATTTGCAGGCAATCCTGTTTCCACGAATTTTATAATAGAATTGTAATTTGCTGTTATTGAGCCGCTGCCAGATATATGTACGGTGGTGTTGGGAGAATAGGGGCTGGCTATTGCTGCATTGGCATTTTCTGATTCCCAGTAAGAGAAGGCCCAGTCTGTCATGGCCTGCGCGCTTATAGAGTAATTGCCTGCAGTTACATTGACTGAGCTGCCTTTTTGGTAATAAATTCCGTTGAAAATTATTCCTGAATTGGGAACCGTTGAATTAATGTTTATTACATAGGCATTGCCAACATCGTACTGAACTGTGGTGGGCAATGAAGAGGTGGAAGAAGAGGTTGAGGTAGATGAAGAAGTTGAGGAGGATGTAGATGAAGAGGTTGACGTAGACTGATTTTCAGGTTGTGGCGTGTTGGAAGTGGCAGGCAGCGTTGTTGAGGAGGATGTAGATGATGCAGACGAGTTGAATGAACCGCTAAAAGAAAGCTGTTGCATGGCAGCAGCATGCGCAGGCTGCATGCCAGTAAGGCCGTAGTGCAGGCTTAGCAGGGCAAGGAAGAGTGCCGCGTATGCGATTATGTAATACCTCCTCTGCATATTCATCTAACCTGAAACCTTAAAGGCTAAGATTTGGATCTCAGCATATTTATTATCCCGCTTATCTTCTCCAGAAACGATAACTTGCCCGCTTTTCCTGGGCTTTCTGGCTCAGCGCCTGTGCCCATCGCATAATGCCTTGCAAGCGCAGATATGCTCCGCGTAAACCTGTTTTTAGGTTTCAGCAATACTGCCGGAATCTTTTCCTCTATGCTCTCCGGAACTATATCGTCTTCCGGAATAGATGCGATGGTCTTTCTCTCGTACATCTCCGCAATCTCTGCCTCGCTTATCTCATAGCGCCTGTTCTGCACGCGGTTTATTGCAAGATTATGGCTCAACTGCATCTGATCAAACTCCTTTGCCATCCTGATCACGCTGCTGCAGCTTGGCATGCTCGGAGTAGTAAGTATAAGAGCCTCGTCAACCCCTTCGGTTATCCCATTGCATCCTATCTCTGTGTCTATTACTATGAATTGGTAGCGGGATTTCTTCAATCTGAGTATCGCGTTCCTCTCATCGCGCTCATTAAGCTCGAATGGCCTCACGTTTACCAGCCCCGGTACAACATGCATGCCTGAAGGCGCATGCGGAACAGCTACCTCATTCAGCTCCATCTTGCCTGTGACAAAATCCTTGTATCCGATATTTGCCTTTTCCAGGCCAATATGGAATCCTACCGAGGGATTTCCGGTGTCGCTGTCTATCAGCAGCGTTTCGTATCCGAGTTTCTGCAGCGAGACAGAAAGATTTACTGCTATGGTTGTCTTGCCTACGCCCCCTTTTTGGGATGATATTCTTATTATATGGGGTGGCATTTCATCAATCCATGTTCAACCTCGCTCGCTTCTTCCTATTTGCTCTTTTAGCTCTTGAAGCCTTTTAACCCTTTGCGCGTTGTAGCCTGCAGGCCTTCTGTACCTGAAGAGTATCGCAGTAAAAAATATTACTGCAGCCACTGCAGCGCCTAGAGGGTAAAGAATATCTGGCTTTAGCACCGATGCGCTTAAGACTCCCGCACTTCCTGAAGTAGAGTTTGATATTTGAGGCGGAGACGATGGTGGCGGAGCAGGTTTCTGCAATACAAGAACAGGAAGCGAATAGGTCTTATTTATTCCGGCGCCCTGGATATAAAGAGTGAGGAGATACGTGCCCGGATTCTTTGCACCGTTTACATAGAATTCCGTGTTTATTTCCTGGTTCGGCATAGCCCTGAAAACCTGAAAAGGATTCTGCACGATCATTGATGGCTGCGAAACTAGATTATATGTTACATTTTCAGGTTTCTGGACGGTATAGAAGGAACTGACGTTTATGCTGCTTTCTGTGCCGGCGTAAAACGTAGGTATGTTGATCTGGAATACGGTTAGCGATGACTGCGCAGAAGAAGGTATGCTCACCTGGGTTTCCGGAGAGGCAAGAAGCTCCGGTTCTATAACATTGGTTGCATAATAATAGACGTATGTACTTGCATTTCCCGGCATTTCAGATATGAACCAGTTTAGCACATATGCCGGTTCTGTCTTTGTTATGTTGCCTGCTGCGCCTGAGAGAAGGAATGAGGAGGTATTTGATAATGCGATTGATGGTATGCTAACCGAGACAGTTGCATTGTATACTGTGTGATTATACGGATTCGAGACTTTTATAGAGCCGGAAGCGGCCCCAGATGCGCTTTGGAATGTGAGGCTTGCGGCAGCTGCGCTTGGCTTGTCATTCATGTTTGTTATTGACAGAACCGGAAACAGGGTTTCACTGGAACTTCTGTGCCCGATCTGAGAAACAGAGAAGTTAATCGGGACTACGTACTCGCCTGGAGTCACGTTGCTATTTGTCTTGTAGAATATTTGTACTGAGAGATTTGAATTAGGCAGGAGGTATATTGCGTTTTGGGAGATTGAAACTGAACCGAACTCTGTAATTTTCGGAACGCTCATGTTGACCCAGACAGGCAAGCTGCCTATATCAGTAAGCTCTATTTCGGAGACCGCGCCGTAGCCCGCGTAGGCGCCGGTAAGTATGGGTATGCTGGATAGAAAGGCTGTGCTTATTATAGTTATTGGCTCTTGCACTTTCGAAGGAGATGGCGCTGGAGGGCCAGTAGGCGGTGGAGTCGGACTTACAGCACTTGCTACAGTATATGCGGTGGTTACATTTGGGGATATGGCATTCGAGGCGCCATTGTAATAGCTTACGTTCTCAGATATATAGTATCTTCCAAGGCCGTTTGTGACTCCATTTACTGTAAAGCTGATGAAGCCTGTAGAGGACACGCTTGTATTGACAACATCTTTGAAAGCGTTGGGGCCGGTTATCTCTGTGTGAAGCACCATGTTGTTAGGTGAGAGGAAACCGATGTTGTTTATATTCTGCGAGATCGTGAGTATAGAACCCGGAGATATGGTTTGGCCTGCGCTTAGGTTATATATTTTGAGAATAGCAGGCTCTACAACCTCGAATGCTGCCGAGCTCTGGTTCGTGAAGTAATTTGATGAGAATGCGATCGTTGCGGAATAGCTTGAAGTGGCGTTCGGAAATGACTTATAAGGAATAGGGATTACACCGTTCATAATCTCATAGTTTGCGGGTATGCTGTAGACGGTTACGCTGCGGGAATTGGTAACATTTAAGAAGCCGCTGTCAATGTAACTCGAACATATTGAATTTGACAGTGCATATTGGAAGGTTATATTCGTGGTAAGCGGCAGTATGTATACGTTATTTGGAGTGGCCAGGCTTACTGAGAATGGGCATGGGACCAGGACATTGGCTGTAAGGATCTCAGCTCCATTGGCATATGCCGCTGTAATAAAGATGAAAATAAATGAAATAATGCCCAATGCTTCCCATTTCAGGCCATTTAGCAGAATTGAAAATTTCATATATAATACCGGCATTGCCCGGAATAACAGGGTAATAAAAGAAATAATAACTTTTCTTCCTGATCTACTTTCCGGCTTTGGCTTTTCTGCGCTTGCTTTCACTTTTCGCGGCTTTGGCGGATGCGGCTTTCTTTGCGCGTTTTCTCTTCCTGAGAGCCAAATATGAAACCAGGGCTATTAGAACTATTACTATGACTGCTGCAGCATAAAGCAAGAGATCCGGCTTTGGATGGGCTGCTTTTACTGTAAGTATCTTCGCGAGGCCTGCATTTATTACTGCGCCTCCGGCATTTGTAGTATTGGAAACCTCTACGAACTGGACTATGCCTGTCCAGCTGTCCCCTACGCTATTGTTGTGCGCAGGCAGGTATGCCTTTATTTCTATATTTAAATCGCTGTATGGAGGTATAGTGCCGTTTTCAGGAATCAGCGTAATTACAGGAGGCGTTGTCTTTCCATAGTTCGTAAATGAAGGCAAGACAGTGGTAAATCGTATTGGGGTTGAGCCTGAATTCGCGAGAGTCACGTTGGTTGCATTTGAGCCTCCGATAGGAACATTTATTGTAGGCTGGCCTGCCACTTCGCCGAACTGGCCGTAAACGCTTTGAAGCAGTAGGAAGAATAATGCAAAGCTAAACAAAAAAGCAATTGCATTACTCCTGAATGTCTTCATGAGCTCAGCAGCTGTTCTCTATTGTTATAGTCTGGGTATATACGCCTGCTGCCTGCGAAGACGGTACTGCGAGACCGAAATAGAGTGTGTTTGAGCCTGCGCTGGCTGCCAATGTCTCCCCAGTACTTACTGGAGTTAAAGTTAGTGGAGTTCCAGCGTATGTTGCCTGGGAAGAAGTATCCCATAATGTATTGCTCGCTCCGAAGCTGTTGCTTCCTGAGATCCAGTTGCCTCCGTCTATAAGGACATTTGCCTGCGTATTGCCTGCAGCATTGGTATCAGTGACAAGCACGTTAGTGGGCACGCTCGAGCCTGGTGAGACCGAACCAAAGGATATTGAAGTAGGGCTCACGCTTATGCCGCAATACAATGGCACATTTACGCTTGCAGTGACACTACTACTTTGAGTACCGCCAAAGGTTACCCCTGGAATTGAGAGCATTCCAAACGCAAGAACCGTGACTGAAGTAAGTATTGTTCCAAGGATATACTGGATTTTTCCCATAAATAACGCCAGATATAAAGGTATATAGATATTTAAAAATCTTGTTATAGCAAGATATTCTGGCAGCCGGCAGGCGTCTACGGTCAGGGCGCTGCATTTTACCATTATTCTATCTTCCTGAAGAGGTAGCCCTGCCTGGTTATCTTGCCCTTGAAAGAGTCCCTGAACCTGCAATCATCTATTCCTTTAATATTGAAGTCCAGCATCTTTGAGATCTTCAATGACGTTGCCGGAATGAATGGGGAGAGGAGTATGGCTGCCATCCTTATCGACTCAAGGAGGTTGTAAAGCACAGATTCCAGCTCCTTGCCCTGAAGCTTCCACGGCTCCTTGCTGTTGACATAGGCATTGCACTTTCTGACGAATTCCATTGTGATCTCGAGCGCCACGTGCAGCTCCAGGCTTGAGAAGCGCTCCTGCACCGCGCCGATGTCAATGCCGGATTCGAGCTCCCTCTCGCCGCTAAACTCCTCTAAGCCTGACTTCTCTGCAAGCGTGAGCACCCGGTTCACGAGATTGCCGAGGTCTCCAAGCAGTTCTTTATTTACCCGGTCTATCAGGCTCTTCTCCGAGAAATCGCCATCGTCAAATGAGGGTATGTCCCTTATCAGGTAATATCTTATCTCATCACTGGTGTACCTTTTCAGGAGCGCAGCTGGATCTATCACATTTCCCAGCGACTTTGAGATCTTCTGCCCCTCCACTGTTATGTATCCATGCACCAGTATCTCTTTCGGGGTTTCCAGCCCTCCTGAGAGGAGCATTGCAGGCCAGTACAGGGCGTGGAAGCGCGTTATGCCCTTTCCTATAACATGCAGGTCTACCGGCCAGAGCGACCTGAACCTCTTTTCATCTACGGAGAAGAAGGCTGCGGTAAGGTAGTATGCCAGCGCATCGAACCAGACGTACATAATCTGCGACTCGTCTCCAGGCACAGGTATGCCCCATCCGTGCGCCCTCTTCACAGAGCGCGAGACGCTGAAGTCTTCAAGGCCTGCTTTTATGAACCCGAGGGCCTCATTGCCGCGGAATTGCGGAGTGACTTTGATCTTGCCAGAGGTAAGGAGCTGCTCCAGAGTGTCCTGGTATCTTGAGAGCCTGAAGAAGTAGTTCTCCTCTTCAACAAGCTCCGGCTTTGTCTTGTGCTCCGGGCAGAGCCCGTCCACCAGCTCATTCTCGGTGTAGAACAGCTCGCATCCGACGCAATACAGGCCCTTATACTTTTTCTTGTATATGTCCCCGTTTTTGCTGCAGAGGCTCCAGAGATTCTGCGCGACCTTCCAGTGGTCGCCTTTGATAGACGTCCTTATGAATGCGCTGTAGGAAATGCCCATCGAATCGACAAGGGCTTTGAACGCTTCGGAGTTCCTCCGGCAGAGCTCTTCTGTGCTTATGCCGAGCTTCTCAGCGGCAAGCGCATTCTTCAGGCTATTCTCATCTGCACCTGTAGCGAGGTAGACGTCTTTACCGATGAGCCTCTTGTACCTGGCTATGACATCGGCCTGCACGAACTCAAGGGCATGGCCTATGTGCGGCGGAGCATTGACATATGGTATTGCAGTAGCTATATAGAATTTTTCCAGAGCATCACCTGATCTCGGCAAGGGAACCCGGCCCTTTGAAGGCAGGTCGTTTACCTGAACTGCCACTAAAACCTTTTGTATAAGCTCTTTTTATGCCTTTAGAGCTAAATCATTTTCGTTCAAGAGGGGTGTAATCCGTGGAGGAATTGTCAAGCGAGCAGCGCGAAGGAGTGACTGAGAAGTTCATAGAGTTCTTCGACGCCTACTACATAAGCCAGATAAACGAGATGTTCCTTGCCTATCCCAAGATAAGGAGCATACTTGTCGACATAAAGAATCTTGAGCGCTTTGACAACGAGCTGGCTGACGAGCTTATATCAAGTCCTGACGCAATGCTGCAATGCGCCAATGCAGCTCTCGAAAAGCTCAATCCGAACCCCGATGCAAAGAAGCCGATCTATGCCAGGTTCTATGGCCTCGACATAAGCATGCCTATGATACAGGATGTGGGCTCAGAATACATAGGCAAGCTTCTTACGCTTGACTCGCTTGTTGTGAAGAGGTCGGAGATAACGCCCAGGGTAAGCATAGGAGTGTACAAATGCGATTTCTGCGGCACTGTGCTGAAACTCAAGGTTGACCGCGAAACAAATGTGGAGCTCTGCCCGCAGTGCAAGAGAAGGTCGCTGAAGCAGGACAGCACAGAATCGCGCTTCACGAACCTCCAGAGGATTGCCGTGCAGGATCCGCTTGAGAAACTCAGGGGCAGCACGCCTACATGGCAGCTTGAGGTCTGGCTCGAGGACGACATGGTAAACAGCATAATACCTGGCGACCGGATTGATATTACTGGAATACTTAGGATAAAGCCGAGAAAAACAGCGAAGGGCAAGGAGGATAAGCTGCTTTTCACGATGTTTTTCGATGCAGTCTCGATAAAGGCAAAGCAGAAGGAATTCGCCGAGATCGACATAAGCCCGGATGACGAGAGGATGATAAGGGAGTTTGCAAAGGACCCTTATATCTTCGAGAAGGTTTCCAAATCCATAGCCCCGTCAATTTACGGGCATAATGAGATAAAGCAGGCGCTTGCGCTGCAGCTCTTCGGAGGCACGCCGGACAAGAAGCTTGTGGACGGCGGTGCTATAAGGAGCGATATACATATACTGCTTATCGGAGACCCGGGAAGCGCCAAGACAAGGCTGCTCCAGGCAGTGACTGAGATAGTGCCGAAAGGCATCTATGTAAGCGGCAAATCCACGAGCGGGGCCGGACTTACTGCGGCAGCGGAGAGGGATGAGTTTGCCGAGGGGGGCTGGACGCTGAAGGCAGGGGCCCTGGTTCTCGGCTCAGGAGGATCCGTAGAGATCGATGAATTTGACAAGATAAGCAATGATGATAAATCTGCGCTGCTGGAAGCACTGGAATCGCAATCGATAAGCGTTGCGAAAGCAGGCATCGTGGCGAGGTTTACGGCAAAGGCATCGGTTCTTGCGGCAGCCAATCCGAAATTCGGCAGATTTGACACAAACATGTATCTTGCAGAGCAGTTCGATATACCTCCGGCGCTGCTCTCCAGGTTCGACCTTATATTTCCGATAACTGACACCATGGATGAGGAGAGGGACAGGCTGATTGCAAGGCATATACTTATTCAGCATGAGGCCGCAGGCGCAAAGCTGGCAGAGGTGAAGGAGTACGAGCAGGTAGAGAATCCGCCTGTGCCGGTGGACATACTTAGAAAGTATGTGGCGTTTGCAAGGAAGAACGTCAGGCCGCGCCTCACGCAGGAGGCGAGCAAGAAGATCTCCGATTATTATGTAGACCTGAGAAAAACGGGAATAAGGAAAGGCGCAACGCCGATAACGCCGAGGCAGATAGAGGGGCTGGTAAGGCTGGCTGAAGGAAGTGCGAAGTCGCGGCTCTCAGAGACGATAGAAGAGCGGGATTCTGACCTTGCAATCTCCTTATTCGAATACATGCTGAACACGCTGGCCGTGGATAGGGAAGGAAGACGCGATATTGATGCGCTCTTCACAGGGATGCCAAGGGAGAAGGTGTCCAAAATAAATGCGATAATGGAGATCGTAAAGAAGCTCGAGCAGGAAGAGAACGATGCCAGCGTTATTCATGTGCTTGAGGAGGCGGAGAAGCAGGGAATAGACAGGAACACTACTAGCAAGTATATTGAAGAGCTCGTGAGGAGCGGAGATATCTTCAAGCCCAGGCAGGGGTACGTTAAGATTGTGAGAAGGGAGGAGGAATAGGCAGAATACCTTTTTATTCTTCCGCGTGGCATACTATTTGGTGCTTATTATTGGAGAGAAGAATAGAGGCTAGGCAGATGCTCGGCGTATGGGTCCTTTTCCTGATCGCCCAGTTCATAGGCCTTGCCTTTGCCATTTTTTCATATGTGCCCCAGGCTGCTGTCCAGGCTGCGCAGCCAAGCGGCGGCTCAGTTGTCACTTACATACTTTTTCTTGCGCTCGAATTTGCAGTAGTTATAGTCTTCATAATGTGGGTTGTGAGGTCTTATCGCGGCGGCCTGTTTTTCGTTGCGCTTGAAGCGTATATGCTCCTGCTCGGAGGTTTCTTTTTCTTCAGTGTGATAGTCTCGCTGTTGCCGTATATTAACAATTACCTTGATGGAATAGCTGAACTGGCTCTCCCCGCGCTTCTTGCCGTTCTTCTATTTTACCTCTGGAAAAAAGGCAGGATGAATAAGAATGTAATGACCATAGTAAGCAGCGTAGGGCTTGGGCTCTTTCTAGGCGCGAATATAGGAGTCAGCTTCGGATTCTGGACCCTATATATAATACTGGGCTTTTTCGCAGTATACGATTATCTTGCAGTCTTTGTGTTTAAGTTCATGATCCCTTTTGCAAAGCAGATGTCAAGCAGGAACCTGGCCTTTATGATAGGCTCGTCAAATGTAGAGATAATACCTAAAGAAAGCCTGAGCAGGGAGGATATGAAGGAACTCAGGAATTTTAACAGGAAGCAGATAGAGGATCCTGTGCTGAAGAGGTATGTTGACGAAGGCAACATGCCGGCAGTCTCCAGCGTGATGCTGGGCAATGGAGACATTATGCTGCCGCTTACCGTTGCCGCAGGAGCCTATTTTGTCTATGCAAACGCCTTCCTTAGCCTGATGATCATCTTCGGATCTGCGGCTGGCTTGATCGCCACCATGCTGCTACTTAAAAGATATAAGGTAGGCCTGCCTGCCATACCTCCGCTCTTCGCGTTTATCAGCTTCTCAGTGGCCATCGCTTTTCTCTTCTACCAGCCATTCAGCGCCGGGATGATTGCGATGCCTGCCCTGCTCGGCGCTCTCT
>JAJZLT010000038.1 GCA_021803245.1 Microcaldota archaeon | reverse complement strand
CAGTTGCAAGCTGTGTCGTTGAATTGAGAACTATATTCGGTGGTGTTTTCATAATATCATCGTTGGAAGCCCACGCCGTTCACGGGTGGGAGGATGTCACGAAACTTGGCGCAGAAGGAACTTTGAGCCCTTCCTTATGCCATGCTTCTTGCACGCACCTGCGGCCAGCTCCAGGACATATCTTGCCTTCTTGTCCGGCCTGTAGACATCACAGTTGAAGATTGAGGCGCAAGGTTGCGCGGATTCTTTAACTGATACGACTCTGCCGGATTTGTCAAGCCACAGGATATCGATCTTGAATTTCATGTTAAGCATCCATATTCCATACTTCTCATCATGATCTGAAATAAAGAGCATGCCGTCATTTCCGATTCTTTCCCTGTACATAAGCCCCAGGCTTTTCTTAAACACAGAATCAGCTATGTCAACACGGAGAGCACGCTTATTATAAAGTATTTTCTGCTGCCTGAATTTTAATGTCTTGTAAAGAAGCCAGGTGAAAACCATGCGCAATTCGCCGCGTAACTATTTCACTATTGCCTGGCTCTGCTCTCTCATAAACTGCTGCAGGTAGAATCTGCTTCCTGTGCCTTTTCCTGTGAGGCCGCTTCCCTTCCATCCTACAAACGTGTGGAAGCCGACTATGGCTCCTGTAGTCGCGCTGGTTCTCCTGTTCACGTAAAGGACACCTGCCTGCATCTTTTCCATGAATTCGCTTATTTCCTTCCTGTTTTCGCTGTAAAGGCCCCCGGTAAGTCCGTATTCAGTGTCATTTGCCTTGGCTATGGCCTCATGAAAGTCCTTGTAAGTATCTACCGAGAGAAACGGCAGGAACAATTCATCATGCATCAGCCTGCTCCCATGCTTAATCTCAGCTATTGTCGGCTCCGCATAGAAGCCCTTCTCAGAAGAAACCACCCTGCCTCCGTATATTATCCTGCCCTCCTTCTTTGCTTCGGCTACTGCCTTATTATACTTCTCAAAGGCTCCGCTGCTGATCAACGGCCCCACGTAATTCTCCTTGAGCAGCGGATCCCCTATCCTGTATCCGCTGGTTATCTCCACCAGCCTGCTGATAAATTCTTCCTTGACATCTTCATTTACATATGCTCTTGAGCAGGCACTGCACTTCTGCCCTGCGTATCCAAATGCAGCGCTGGCTATTCCAGCAGCTGCGTCTTCTATGTTTGCATGTTTTGAGACTATGGCCGCGTTCTTGCCTCCCATCTCCACTACGAATGTTTTTGGATTTCCCGCAGAATAAGTAGCGGCTAGCATATTCATCCCTGTAGACCTGGACCCTGTGAAGGCTATGCCGCTTACGTCCCTGTTCTTCAAAAGCTCATCCCCCACCTCAGAGCCGGGTCCTGTAACATAGTTGAATACGCCATCCGGCATTTTTGCATCTTTGAATATTTTATATATCTCCAATCCGGTAAGCATTGTCATGTTGTCTGTAGAGGAAGGCTTGAAGACAACAGTATTGCCGGTTATCAGTGCTCCTGTGCTCATGCCTACGGATATGGAAATAGGGAAATTGAACGGAGCTATAACTCCAAAGACGCCATACGGCTTCATCGCTATAGTCACAGCCTCTTCCCTGCCCGGCGCGCCTTGGAAACCTGCAGCCACAGCAGCCTTGGTGCCGCCAAGGAGTGCCCTTGTTTTGTAACCCTTATTCCTTTCCATATCAAGCGCATAGTAATTAAGGAAATCTATCGCCTCATCCACTTCGCCTATCGATTCATAGCGCGTCTTTCCGTTCTCTATGCTCATTATGGCTGCTATCTCAAATTTGCGCTTCGTAAAGAGCGCAGCCGCGTCCCTGATAATCGCTATCCTGTCTCTGTAATCTGCCTCTGACCATTCAGCAAAGGCCTTCTTCGCTGCCTGTACTGCAGAGAATGCGTGTTCTCTCGTACCTTTTGGAAATATTCCTACCAGCGTATGGTCTATGGGCGAATATTCCCGCAACTCCTCATTTGCATATCTTTCCTTTCCTCCTATATGCATGGGGTGCCTTTTCCCAAGCAATCCCTTCTTTACCGTATTAACTGCATCATCAAAGAGAAAGTCAAAACCCTTTTCGTCTCCAACCTCGAGGAATTTTCTATAAGTAAACTCATTCTTGAATTCCGCCATAAATATCCGTTATACCTACCCAACTACAAAGTATATAATAATTAGAGAGAGAAGCCTTTATCGGCGTAAACTATTTATTCCTAAGTGAGTGAGTATAATCATGGCGACAGCAGAGATGCAGGAAGAGAGCTTTCCGGCAAGTTCAGATCTTAATCTGGCTAATCTGGTAAAGGAGGCTACATGGAAAGACCTTCTCTTCGACCTTGTAAAGAAAAACAAGATAGATCCGTGGAATGTGGATCTGGTTGAAGTAGTCGACAAGTACATAGAGACCGTAAAATCGCTCAAGGTAATGGATCTCAGGATTCCTGCGAATATAATACTCGCCGCCGCGGTGCTTCTCAGGCTAAAGAGCGAGATGCTTAGCTTCGAAGAAGCAGCGGAGGATGTGCAGGATGCGCAGGAGACATTGGCACGGCCGGATATCTACGTGGAAGGGCTGTCAGTCAGACTCAGGAAGCCGCTGCACAGCAGGGTCTCGCTTAACGAGCTCATAGAAGCCCTTGACGAGGCGATGAAGCTGAAGCAGGCAAAGGAATTGGGCCGCGAGACATATGTGCCTGAGCTCCAGATAAAGATAAATCCGATAGACATAGAAGCGGCAGAGGAGCGGCTAAAGGGGGAAATAGCAAGGAGGCTGGACAAAGAGAAGATGACAACTTTCTCATATCTATTGAAGGATATGGAATTCAACGATGTGCTCCTCGAGGTTTTCATCCCCCTGATTTTCCTTGCAAACAAAGGCAGCATTGCGCTTATCCAGGAGAAGTTCTTCGATGAAATAATAATAAGGATGGAAGACGCATATGGATAACAACATAGAATACAAGAAATTGATAGAGGCAGCGCTCTTCATGTCGCCAAAGGCGCTTTCCGTTTCAGATATCTCAGGCATAACGGGAATAGCAACCATAGGCACATTGGAGTCCCTTCTAAATTCCCTCGTGGAGGACTACAAGAGCGAGAAGACCTCCCTCCAGATACTTAAAATAGACAATAAGTACATGTTCGGCCTAAAGGAGCCCTATGCTACGAAAGTGAACAGTCTGGCATCGGGTCCTGACATAAGCAAGGGCGCCCTGAAGATACTGGCATATGTCAGCAAAAACAACGGCGTTATGCAGAGCGAGCTTGTAAAGATCTTCGGCACCTCGACTTACGATTACATGAAAGAGCTTCTTGAAAATGAGTTTGTCAAGACAACGCGCTTCAAGAGAAGCAAAAAAGTGGAAACGACAACGAAATTCAAAGAGTATTTTAATGTATAATGCGCTATTTGTTGCTAATTAATGGGCTCGT
Organism: Microcaldota archaeon; assembly: GCA_021803245.1. Lineage (GTDB taxonomy): Archaea > Micrarchaeota > Micrarchaeia > Micrarchaeales > CABMGC01 > JAJZND01. The sequence continues at coordinate 889 of JAJZLT010000038.1, read as the reverse complement.
AGTCCAATGGTAAGACGCTACCCTCACACGGTAGAGACCGGAGTCCGATTCTCCGCGGGCCCAAATAGAAATATCGACGACAAATCCGGGTTCGACTCCGTGTCTCTTGAAAAGCACGGAAGCGCGGAAAAGGCGGGTTCGGGGTGCGTTTTCCCTGAGCTTCCGAATGCAGGTCGTGAAAAACAGGGTTCGGGGTTGGATTTTCACGACTTCCTGCAATATGCGGAGCATATAAGCAGCACAGTCTCCAAGAACAAACTTGAACAACTCAGGACGATAGTGACAAAGGCTTACGAAAGCCGTTTCAGACGGCGAAAAGAGCCGAGATACGGCACGATAAACAAAGGCTTCACCGAGCCTGAGTTGCAATGCTTCTTTAGAAGCATCACCAACGAAAAATTCGCTCTTCTCTTCAAGTATCGGGCATATATAAGTCTTCGAGTGGGCGAAGTCAGCAAGTTGCACATAGGCAACATCGACTTCGACAAACGAGAGCTAACATTGAAGAGCGAAAAGTCGGCGCAGCTCGACGCACTGATAATTCCGCTTGAATTGTTCAAAGAAACAGTGGAATTTATGAATAAACATTCTGCTGAGATTAAGTTGGCCGACGGCTACATTTTCTATAAGGAAAATGATTACGGCCATACTGGAAATCTCCATATAGATGTGAATTATATAAGAAACGTCTTCCGTGAAATAATACAGAATGCGGGTCTGAATCAGACCTACGCCACAACAGAAGAGGCGTACTCAGGCCATCAGCCTAGAAGCCTGCATAGACTTACTACGCATAGCCTTAGGCACTATGCCATTACGCACTTTGCGAAATCAACTAATGGCAACATAGTCCTAGCTTCTAGGTTTGCAAGGCATTCCAGTCCATCAA
>JAJZLT010000006.1 GCA_021803245.1 Microcaldota archaeon | reverse complement strand
CCCAAGCTTTATTCCTATCTGGATAAAGATATTCTGTTTCTTTATGGCTTCCTCAAGCTCCCTCAATATTATCCTTGTTATAATCGAGGCGCCTTCAACAATTGCCTTTGCCAGCTCGTCCCTTACCTGCGCAACGGTCCTGTTGTCCTGAAGGCTTTCGTCCATTGCAATAACCTCAACGCCAATTTTTATTAAGATTAATGATGGGAGTGCGGAAAACTGCAGGCTAAATAATGCAGTTGTATGGGCCCGCCATATGCATACGCACTCACATCCTATCTTTGTGGTCCATGTAGAATGTATGGGCGAAGCCTACCAGTTCTATGCTCATGTCCAGTCCCACAGAATCCAGAAGCTTCTTTATCGATTCCACGTTTACCTCAATTCCAAGCGAAAGCAGCAGGTATATGGCAGGTATGCAGTGGAAGCCTGAAGTGTACTGGTAATTCATAGACTTCATGAAATCAAGCATGCCAGGATCAACTGCTATTCCAAGCGCCCTAACAAGGTTGGCATTGTATTCCAGGAACCGTTCTACTCCAATCACTGAGATTTCTTCACCTGCATAGATGAGTACACCCCCTGCAATCAGGTACGGTATCAAGCCCCGCCTAAGGTATTTATCTATGTTTTCGTGTTCGAGAGTCCTGTCAAGCTCCCACACCATGTACGCTGCCTCAAGCTTAGCAGCGTTTCCTGTAAATTTCCTCAGCTCGTTCTCTGTTTCAGCGTCTCCAAGGTCTGACTTTATTCCGCCCCCAGCATATTCTTTGTATAACTCAAAAACATGCTTTGCTGTGGATGGGTCCGGAGAATAGCCCATCGCCTTGACCACATTCACTATGTTTAGCGTATTTATCTCTAGATTGTTGAGCTTCAGGAAGAGTATTGCAGGGGCATAAGCAACAATATTGTTCCTAAGGTCTATGTCTGCAACGAACTCCATAAACCTGTTTCTTGGCTCCACATTCAAGCCCAGTAGCACTTTCCTTACGTTTTCGTAATTAACCTCCTTCCCAATGAAAGAGAGGAAGAAGACCGTGCCGATATATGGTGCCATCTCTTCCTTGATGCGCTTTCCGGCTACCCTCATGCCCATGCGGATGAAGATGTTCTGCTTCGAAAGCGCCTCTCCGAGTTCATGTATTATTATCTGAGTCATGAAGTCCGCTCCTGTAACTATGGCGCTGACTAGATCGCTCCTAATCTCTTCCACTGTTTTGTTGCCATAATACGCGGGCTTCCCTTCTTCCACTGCACCACCACTATTGCTGGCATGCCAATTTTCAAATACCCATTATATTTTCTGCGCTGCTTAGGCGCTGCGCCCAGGCGGAGCTGCTGCATGATTATGCCAATAAGATCGCCTCGCATGGTTCCTCCTCCGATGTTTAATGATTTTCAGCTCCTATGAAATTGCTGAAATGCTGTACAATTGTATCCATATAAGTTGTAAGCACGAAGCCCACAAGCGCATCATCGACAGGCATGCCGACCGCATTCATCAGCGCCTTTATGTTGTCTATATTCGGCTCCTTTTCCATAGATTCTAAGATGCCTATTGCTGGGATATAATGGAACCCGCCGCTATATCCGTAATTGAAAGAAGAAAGGTAATTGAGCAGCGACTTGTCAGGAATCGCGCCTGTGGCACCTACCAGGCGCCCTACCCGTTCAAGGAATTTCTCATTTCCGGAGATGCCGCTTTCCTCTCCAGAGAAAGCAAGAGTCTCCATGGCTATGAGGTACCTGGCGAAGCCTTTTCGCACTTCCTCTTCTATCTGCCCATTCTCAAAAGCCCTGTCAAGCTCAGAGACCATCATAATGCCCATTGCTCTGGCAGCGGCCTGGGTAAAAGCAATCGCATGCTCTAATACCGGGGTATTTTTGCTTCTGAATCTCCGCCTTCCTGCTACGGTTTCCCCTTCATTATACAGAAATTCCTGATAGAGCTCTATAACGTGCTTTGCAGTCTGGCTGTCTGCCACGAGGTCCATGGCCTTTATGATCGCCATTACATTGTCAACGTCTATGCTCATTTTGTTGAACTTGAGAAAGTAGATGGCAGGGACGTATGCTATGACGTTGTCCTTGAAGCCTATTGTGGTTATGAAGTTCAGAAACTTGTCGCTTTTGCTTAAGCCAAGGCCATCCCGGACTGCCTTTATGCTGTCTATAGTCACCTTCTTGCCTATGAAAGAGAGGAAGAAGACAGCCACGATGTATTGCCTCATCTCTTTCTCAAGCCTTTTATGCTCGATCGCCATCCAGATCTGGACAAGAGGGTTCTGCTTTTTTATTGCGAGCTCAAGCTCCTTGAGTATAACTATGGAAATCAGCATGACAGTGTGCTTGACGTTTTCTTCCATGTCGAAGCGCAGTTCCCCTAAAGTCACGTAATCCTGCCATATCTTCTGCAGCTTGTCAACCATCGTATTGCCTTTAATTCAGCATCAGAATTTTTCGTCCTTGTACAGCCGGTACATTGTTATGGAATAACCTGCCAGGGATGCATCAGGGTGCATATCAAGTGCCTTTATTACATTCAGCAGCTGCTCTATAGTCGGCTCGATCCCGAGGGCAACCAGAAAATAAATCGCGCTTGCATACACTAGGCTGTTCTTGAACTTGACACCGATGATGTAATTAAGGTACTCGCTTTCTGGAACTATTGCGACTGACTTAAGCAGCTTTACTATGCCCTCCGTATCTATTCCTTTGCCGGTGAATGAGAGCGTCTGTACTGCAGCAAGGTATGGGAGTATCTGCTTTTCAGGCACTGTTTCTATGTTCTTGTCTGAGAATGCCCTCTCCACCTCCTTTATCGAAATCCTTGCCATAAGCATGGCAAGAAGCTTTATTATGTCCTCAAGCTTCTCCTCGCTTCCAATCTCTTCAATGGCTCTTGCTGCTGCAGGAGCCTGAATAGGTGAATCCACTATAATAACCTATACGCTGCCTTATCCTACAAATTTAAATCTTATTAATTTATCGCGGAAATCATTTCAGGTATTTGCGTCTTTGCGCAGCAGAAAACTAAGGCAATTTGCAATAAATATGCCACATGCCGGTGAGCTTATATCCTTCCGGCAGTGGTCTTGTATGTATGCAATGTAGCTAATAGCCCTTTTCCCGGATTCCCATTCACATTGTATTCAGCATAAAGCTGATAGGTGTAAGGCGGGTTCCCAAAGAGAGGGCATGATGCAGTTACATACGCCTCTTTTCCTTCACTCATGTTTGCAGCTTCAGGCAAATAGGCGGGACTTGACGAGTTCGATGCGGATACGCCGGACACACAGCTTATCCCGGTAAGTTCAAGCGAGGCATACTCTTTCTGGCTGAAATAGAATCCAATGCTGCCTGTGGAGTTTAGCGAGATACCTCTGCATGATTCTGTCGCATTTCCTGCAGGCGATCCAAAAGACGGAGAGCACCATGAAGGAAGCATGGTGGAGAGATTTACCAAAGGTTCTGTAAGCGCACCAATGGTTCCCTCAGGCGCACTTCCAAAATGCCCTGTGAAAGATATGCTTATGATCATCACAAGGCCCGGCATCCTGCCTGTCTTGTTGCTTGTAGAGTTTATCGAATTCCCTACTTGTGGCAGTGTCGTCGGTACGGTGTTGGGTACCGTTGTCTTGGATGCATTTCCTAGACCATTCCCTCCGCCTGTTGGAGCGGGAGGAGGCAATGCGAAGAGTACAGTTCCATTTGCTTTCCTATCCGCAGTTCTTCCGCTCTCAGGGCTAACATTGCTTAAGCTTGTATTGCTCTGATTGTAAACTGAGATGTATGCTTCAAAGTTGGCCTCGAGCGGCAACTGGTTGGTATCGGAGAGACAGAAGCTAAAGCTTCCATGTCCCTGCACCTGAGCGCCTTTGTAATGGGCTCTGATGAAGTTAGGCACACCTGTAGCAGTTCCGTTAATTAGCGTGCACGGAGCGCCGTTGTACTCCGATGCTTCGGAAGAAGAGGCGTTCAGGCCAATGCCCTGATAAAGCGAAGAGACATTGTGTATAAATTCCAAGTTCCCTGCCCCGCTCAAATTGTTTAATAAAGCAATACTGAATACCGAGCTGTTCATGCACCCTTCATAAAAGTAGCTTCCGGAGCTGCAAACGTAAAGCCCTTCCGAGCCATTTATAATTGTAAGGTTCAGCGGCAGTCCGGACTGCCTGTTTCCAATATCAAAATAAACGCTATTCGAAGTGAAAGAAATCCTATATTGCCTGCCTCTGGATTCTAACGCGATATTCAGCGGTATAGAAGCCGAGCCTACAACCGCGCCTGAGCTCTCCTTTGCCATGTAGCTTAATGTGCCTGTGTAAGTCACATTTATTGGGTTGTAAAAG
>JAJZLT010000007.1 GCA_021803245.1 Microcaldota archaeon | reverse complement strand
CGTCAACTCAGTAGCGGCGCAGATCTTCGCACAGAACTCGCAGCTCAACTCGACGTTCGGACCAACAGGCCCTGACTCGGTTATAGTGAATGGGTATGGCACAAAGATTCTCGTAGCAGGTTACTCGTCTGCGCAGACAGTGCAGGCTGGAAACCAGTTCATAGAGGACCTTATAGCCAACGCAACCCAGACAACATAACCTGAAGCTGCAAAATAGCGCAAAGGTTTATTTTATTTTTCAGGCCCCTTTTGGGGCCTTTATCTCTCTTCCTTGGTCTCAATTTTTTATTTCTGCCTGTTAAATCGTCGAATTCTCTGAAAAGGCGCGGACCTTCCTTTGGAAGATCTTTATAAAAATCTGCCGTTGATTTTTCACGAAAAATTCAAATAAATATTTAAACATTGGCGTGGTAGAGATAGTGATTTTATGCGACCCGTTTATGCTCTCTCACTTATCTTCACGGCCATGCTTCTCGGAGTAGTCTTCTCCGGCCAGCAGTCGTATTCGCAAGCTTCGATCTCTGCAATGCTGAAGGAGTACGGAGTGCCGGCTTACGTTGCTTCCAACCTTACTTACGAAAACATAACTTACAATGGCAATAGCTATGTTGGCCTGTACGAAGGCAGCACGCCCTATTTTCTAATCAATATAACCCGGCCATCGTATTCGTTCGTTACAAACGAGAGCGAGATAATGAGCATAATAAGCTCATACTCGGCCAATTCTACACTCTCGCGGATAGATTTCAGTGTCCTCTCTTCTGACATGACTACTTATCTCGACTCTACAGGCTCGCTCCTCAAGGACTGCATCCAGCTCACAGGCCTGGATACATACACATGCACGCCTGCAAACAACTGCCTCTCCTGCCTCTCAAATCCAACGTGCTGGGCGGCATTTGAGGGCGCAGGCGGGTTTGGCAGCGTAGTAGGCCAGGGCATGCTTGAGCTTCAGGCAAACTATACCTATCTATTAAGCAACGAAAGCATATTCTACAACAGCGTTAACGAGATAAATGCCAGCAATTTTGCGGGCAGGATGCAGGATGTGCAATCTGCTTACAACAACATAGCACAGATAACCGGCACGATAGCGAATAATCCTCTCTTCATACCTCCCAGCGGCACGAGCTATGGGAGCTGCCCATTCTCCCAGATAAAGTACAACCAGAACAACTGGCAGTGCTCTGATGTCGGCATCTGCCTTCCTCTAAACTACAATACCGGGGATCTCAACAACGTTCAGGTGGACATAACCAATATCGATTCAAGGCTTCCAACGCAAGAGTACTTCAAGGCCCTTGCGCAGCAGACCTTCAACGTAGAGAATACGTACATAGTGCCTACCGTGGACAAGCAGCAGCGCGCCAAGCTTGGCGTACTGCTTAATACAACCCTTGCAGGCTACAATACAACTGTAAAGAACTCCATTTCGCTGCTCTCCCATATTTACAATGCATCTCTCTCGTCATCGCTCATAAAGACGGAGAACTCCTACTCAACGCTCCTCTCGGATTATCTGACGCTGAACCTCACAAATTACAGCGTACAGATTTCCTCGGAGATGGGCAACCTGACAAGGGCATACGATGCAGTTAATGCAACATATTCCTCGCTCGTAGCGAAATCTGGAAACAATACTGCCCTTCTGCTGGGGCTGCAGCTGAACAGCGGCCCGGGCTCGCAGGCAAGCGATGTGGCATTCCAGCAGGCCCAGCTTGATGAAGGCATCTCCGGCAGGATAAGCAATACCAGCTACATGGGCAGCAGGCTAAGCGCTGTGAACAGCGAGGCGCTTTCTCTCAAGCCTGTAGCCCAGTCCATAAGCCCAGAAGAGATTGCAAGAAGCATTGATGGTCCGTTCTCAGTGCTTCTTGGCACTGCTGCAGGCCTTCCATATCCGCAGTCAGTCTCTCTAGTGCCGGTAGATGCGGCTGCTCTCTCGCTTCTCATAGGACTTATCATAATAGGTGCCGTCTATTCCATGCATAAGTCAATGAAGAAGAAGCGCAGGATAGTGCTGAACAGGCGCACCTCAAAGAACTGGGCCATCCTCTTCGCGATACTTGCAATACTCGTGCTCGCGTATACTGGCGCTACGTACGTGTTTGCCTTGCAGGCCAACGAATCCGCGCCGCTTGGCGTTGTCCAGTCAGTAATAAGCAGCTCTGGCTCGATTGCGGTAGGCATAAACGGCACAGCCGACAGTGCAACAGCCCAGTGCGCCTCTTCCATAGCTGCAACGGCAAAGTCCATTGGCAAGAATGTCACTCGATTCAGCATAAATCAGGGAGTATGCACAGTAAACGGGAACCATGAAAGCGTTTCCCAGTGCCTCAATTTCTTCGTCTCTGCGCATGTGCCGGTAGTGCTGCTCACGCCGCAGAACTCGTCGAGCATACGCCTTTATTCGATGTACGGCACAACGCTCTACGCAAGCGGAAGCGACAGCTTTATGAATTCCTGCTATCCTAAATTATTTATCAGATGAGCTTATGCCGAAAGAGCGCAGCAGTACAAAAGAGCCAGTCTCCAGCCGCAAAACTTCAGGCGCGGCGAAGCATGCGGATGGGAAAGAGCAGGCAGAAAAAGCACGCAAAGAGAAGCAGGAAGCCGAGCGCAAGCCCAACTATCTTCAGTTTTCCTCGATAATAGCTGTGCTTATAGCCCTTATACTTGTACTTGTCTTCCTCATCGTTCCCAACCTCTCGCTCTCAGTTCCGTTCTCCACGTTCAAGAGCAACTTCTACTCTGCACAGAATGTTGCGATAGTGGTAAATTCCTCTTCCAGCTATTCGTGCATGTCCTCGCTGATAGAGACGGTCTCCGCCAAGCTTAGCTCCAAGAGCGCCATAAATCTCTTCATTTTAAATACGGCAAACGACTCCTGCGGCTATTCGCATATACAGCCAGGGCATAACTATAACATCAATCTTGTCAATGAGACCGAGGGCGCATGCCTAAGCTCTGCGAATTCAGATGTAGGCGTCTTCCTCAACTATAGCTCGACGAACATGACAAAGGTAACGCAAAGGCACCTTTATGTGGACGGCAATGCCGCCTATATGTCTGCCTGCCCTATAGCCGTGGACATGTCCTGAAGATCTGCGGCAGCCTGGAAAATGCCTTTCAGTGCAAGTGCAATTAACCTACTTCTTCGTGCTGCATGCCTTCTATTCCAATGATTGCGCCAAGCTGCCTGTTTATCTCCATTGCACGTATGCGCGTTATGCTGTAGTCCTTCTCTCCCTGCTTCAGTTCGTCAAGCTTTATGAAGAACCATCCTTTTCCGCTCATTCTCCATGCCAGGTAAGCGGGAAACCTGGTATTCTCCTGCCATTTATGCAGCTTCTCGTAGCCCTCAAGGTCAAGGCAGACGCGGTTCCTGTCCCAGGCTTTGCATTCGAAGGAAAGGCAGACGCCATTTTTTATGGCTATTATATCGGGGCCCAGGGAGTTTACTCCTGAACCTGCCCCGCGCATTACCGAATAGCCCTGATCGTAAAGCTTGTTAAGCAGCTCTCTCTCGTATCTGGCGCCTTTCCCGTACCTGTACACAGAAGGTATATTAATCTATTCTTATATAAATTTATCATCAGATAAAGTTGCATTTAGTTGTGTTAGTAATGACAAATTGTCGCTTAACAAATCTTCAAAACATGCGCTTGAACGCATCTATAAGACAGATAAACAACATAGCTAGTTGCCACTCTGAAATGTGGTAAAGTTGAAAAGAGAGAAAAAAGAAGGCAAAAAGGAGAAAGCAATAAATCTTATCCTTTCCGGGCTTTCAGACGGCCTGCTGCTTGTCGAAGGAAAGCATGATGTAAAGACACTGGCAAGGCTGGGATTCAGGTCCTACACCTACAATTCCTTCATAAAGGCAGCTGCCTATGCTCCAAGGCAGACGAAGGTTTTCATACTCGGAGACAGGGACAGGCGTGGAATCGAGAAATCAGAGATCGTAGCGGGCATGCTCTGCGATCTCGGCTTTGAAGTTGATACTGAGAGCGGCATGCGCCTTCTTAAGATACTTAATTCTTCCAGCGTCGAGGAGATATACGCTCCAATGGTGCAGGCATTGAATTTGGAAAGAAAAACGTGATAAAAATGGCAAAAACATATTTGGATATAGTAAAGTACATGGTGGAAGCAAAATTCAGCATAACCGGAATGGTAGACAAACCTGACATAATAGGCGCGGTTTTCGGGCAGACCGAAGGTCTTCTTGGAGACGAGCTTGATCTGCGCGAGCTGCAGAAGAGCGGAAAGATAGGCAGGATAGAGATAGACATACAGCAGCAGGGCAACAAGAGCTTCGGAAGGCTGTATCTCCCTGCGTCGCTTGACAGGATAGAGACATGCATACTGGCAGCAGCAGTCGAATCAGTAGACAGGGTAGGCCCGTACGAAGCCATTTTTTCCATAGAGAAGGTAGAGGATACGCGTTCTGAGAAGAGAAAGAAGATACTAAACAGGGCCAAGGAACTCGTCAGGCGGCTTCTCACTACCGAGATACCTGACAGCAAGGAGCTCTCAGAAATGGTTCAGTCTGAGGTGCGTACCAGCGAGATAACTGCATTCGGACCAGAGCATCTTCCTGCAGGTCCGGAAGTAGGCAAGAGCCCGGAGGTAATAATAGTCGAAGGCCGCGCAGATGTGCTTAACCTGCTCAGGAATGGCATATCCAATTCAATAGCAGTGGGCGGAGCTTCTGCGCCGCCAAAGAGCATAATCGGCCTGTGCAGGGAGAAGGAGGTAACTGTTTTTCTTGACGGCGACAGGGGCGGGGATCTGATACTAAGAAGCCTGGCCAATGTGGCTGACATAGACTTTGTAGCCAGGGCTCCTGACGGAAAAGAGGTGGAAGACCTGACAAGGAAAGAGATAATAAAGTCGATCAGGTCCAAGATACCGCTTGACCAGTACCACAACGGCATGAAGCTCAGAATGCCTGATCCGCAGTCAAGGCAGGAGCCGAGAGAGCAGGCGCAGTTGCAGCGGCAGGAGCGTGCTGCCGCAGAGAATGAGGCAAGGGAAAAGGAAGACATAATAGGCGAAATAGAGCAATATTTCGAGAAGTCCGTAAGCCAGAAAGACGGTGTCCCTGAGGCGGAGAAGAAGGAGCAGGGCAGATCAGAGGGCGAAGACGAAGGGCCGCTTCTGCAGAAGATAGAGACAGAGCAGCTGACCAAGGAAGCCAGCACTCAGCAGGTCAAGCCTGCACTGGAGAGCATGGTTTTCACACAGCTTGCAAGCGGCCTTGATGAGCTCTCAGGCACGCTGAGAAGCAGGCTCTATGACAGCACAGGAAATGTGATGAGGGAGATGCCTATAAGAGACCTGCTGCAGACAGTGCAGGAGACTGGAGGAATCTTTGCAATTGTGCTTGATGGAGTGATAACGCAGAGGCTTGTTGAGCTCTCGGTCCAGAAGGGAATAAAGGCAATATACGGGCTTCGTGCAAATCCAATGCCAAGAAAGCATAGCGGGATAGTGCTGTACACCAAAGAGCAGGGAACGCAGAAATGAAGATACAGTTTAAATGTTTCTGCGCATGGCAGCCTAAGCTCTCTCTGCACCAGGGCAAAAGAAGTGCTTGTTCGTAAGGATACTGGCCAATTCCCCAGCGCAGGCATCTGCTTGTCCTGAGGAAACAGCTATATCGTTATGCCGAAGTAGAGTTTAACAACAGAACCGAGTATTATGGTAACGAATGCGGCTCCAAGCGAGATCGCCAGCATCTCGAAGATCCTATGCTTTATGCTCGAGCTGCTTATTATTGCAATTATCACCGATGCTATTGCGAGCACAAGGCTTACCAGCACCACAGATACTGCTATGCCTGCATAGCTCTGCAGGCCGAAGATAAACGGTATAACCGGTACGAGCGCTCCCGCCAGATAAAAGATGCCCGTATAGAAGGCCTCGCTGCCCGGAGTGGGCTTCTCCTCATCTTTTCCGCGTTCATTTTTGGGATTTATGGAGTCCTCTACAAGGCCATGTGATTTCGCAGAGAGATAAGCGCCGCCGGCCATGGAGAGCGTCCCTGATACTCCCACGATCAAACCCCCCACGACAACAGTTATCGGCGAATTCGCCAGTACTGCCAGGCCTGCAACAGCAGCAAGTATCTCGACGAGGCCGTCGTTCAGCCCAAACACAATCGAGCCTATATGATTCAGCGTGCCTTCATATTCCTGCACCGATTTCTTCAAATCTGCCTCTGTTTCTTCCTCATCCTTTATTATCTCCGTGATGCGCTTCCTTTCATCCTGCGAAAGCTGCATATCAGATATGATCTGCTTGTACCTTGTGAGCGTTACCGATTCATTCATGCCAAGAAGCTTAGAGACGAAGGCTGTCCCTAGAAATTTCCTTATTGCCAGGTATTCGACTATCTTCAGGTTGCCAAGCACCGGCTTTCTCACTCCACTGGCGCGTTTTTCGCCTAACAGCCCGCGCCACGAGTCTGCATGCCTTTTCTCAGTATCAGCAAGCTTCTCAAGAAGCTTCTTAAGCTTCCTGTCCTTCTCGGCGTTTGCAAGATGCGAGAAGATCTCGTGATCCATAATCTCCTCTGCCAGGAAGCTCTTCTCAAGCCTTATCTTCTCGCTTTCAGACATGCACTCAGCCTTAATAATGTGCTGCAATAATTAAAAATAGTATGCCAGTTTTTGGCCAGGGCAGTTATCATTACAGCGGGAACAAGTCCTACAAATATATAGACCGGCTGATACGCAGGTCAGGGGCGCTGTATATTGTCTCACCTTACATAGACGCACATTACGCCGGGATGCTTCTGCGCCAGTCAAGATGGAAGAGAGTATACGTTCTATCGTCTTCCATGGCTCCAGAAGCAAGGAGCATGCTCGATAAAAGAACAGCGAGGCCGCACTTCCTGCAGTATGCTGTTTACGCGATAATTGCAATGTTTAACTATATTTTCTACATGCTAAACAGATGGCATATTTACATGCTCCTGCCGCTTGCAGCAGCAATCGTATTCTTTCCACTCTATAATAAAATCTCTGAAGCAAAGCTGTATGTTAGAAAGCCGAAGAACTTCACGCACTCAAAGATGTACATAGGCGAAAAGGAGGGGATAGAAGGATCTGCGAATCTCACCTATGCAGGCACGCACAGGAATATAGAGAACATAGAGATAATAAAGAATAGAGGAGAATTGCGCAGGATGAAGGCCGAGTTCTGGAAACTCTGGGACAGCAGCAGCGCGTAAGGCCTGCCATTCAGGCTTCACGTTTCGAAGTTAGCGGGCAACGCGGTTAGCTGAATGTTATCTCCATCGGCCCTGCGTAGTTGAATTCAGGGGCGCGTATGAAGACGGCGGCAATAAAGCTGTCCTTTTTGTCAAGAACAAGCGGCAGCCTGGGCTCTATCCCTATTATCTCAAATGGCTTGTTTACCGCAACCGAGCTGACACGCTGCTGATACTTGAGGATTTTGTACAGCTGTATATCCTTCCTGATTATCTGGCTCTTCTTCAGCGTCATATCCGCTTTGGATTCTTCGAGCTCAATGCTCTTCCCTCCGTTTACCAGGAGAATCTTCGAGATGCTGAGGGTAACATTCTCCTTCGAATCAGTCTCAAATTTTATGAACATCGGGCCTTCATAGTTGGAATCCGGCGCCTTTATCCTCATCCTGAAATCCTCCTTCTCCATATACTTTACCAGGCGCGGCGGCTCCGGCGTTACGCTTATCAGCGAGAAAGGCTTCTCCACAGAGATGCTGCTTATTGTTATGTCCGGCCCTTTCAGATTGTCCGGCAAGATGCCTCCGCCCAGCTTGTTGGAATAAGGTACATGAAGATCAAACGAATCGCCTGTTACATCTTTCTCTCCAAGGCTGTGTATGTCTATGCCAAGCTTTATGTTTATGCTTGTTATCCTTACTCTCTTTCCAGCTCCTGGTTCGCTTTTCTTCCTGAATAAATTGGAAATGGGCTCGAGTAACGACATGTCCTCATCCGGCACGATAAATAGCCTTTTTTGTATGAGGGTATTTGTTCAATAGCCTATAAATCCTTTGCTATTACTAATTAATCTGGTGTTGGCATGGTTAATGAAGGAGAGAAAGCGCCCGATTTTTTGCTTGTCGGATCTGACGGTAGGAAGCATGCGATGAAAGATTTCAGGGGCAAGTACCTTGTGCTTTATTTTTACCCTAAGGACGACACGCCCGGATGCACTACCGAGGCAAAAGATTTCAATGCAAGCAGAAAGGAGATAAAAGAGCTCGGTGCCGAAGTAGTTGGCGTAAGCAAAGACAGCCCAGAATCCCACGGCAAGTTCTGCTCAAAATACTCATTGGATTTCATCCTGCTCTCGGATCCCGAGAGCTCAGCAATAAAAGCCTACGGCGCATACGGCGACAGAGGCGTATTCGGCAAGGGCACTCTGCGAAAGACCTACATAATAGACAAAAACGGAATAGTGGTAAAGGTCTTTCCAAAGGTAAAGCCGGGCGGCCATGACAGGGAAGTCATAGAGTTCCTGAAATCTGCGGGCAAATAGGTTGTATAATGCAAGCAAAACACAAAACCCTCGGCGGCAGCGTCGTTCCGCTAAACTACTGCCTCTATCTTGAGCCTGATTTTTCCACTTTCAGATACCATGGCAAGGTAACCATCAGCGTGGAGGCCAAGAGCAGGACAAAAAAGGTAAGGCTCAATGCCTCAGAGCTTACAATAAAAAGCGTATACGTGAATGCCGGGCCTGTGGATGGGAAGGCTGCCTTCAAGGCGAATGAAAAGGAAGAGGAGATCGAGATAGAGCTGCCCGCGCCTGTGCTTGGGCCCGCGGAGCTGACCATCAGCTTCGAAGGAGTACACAACGATCGCTTATACGGGTTTTACCGCAGCATGTACAGGGAAGGCAAGTCCACAAGATACATCCTAACTACCCAATTCGAGGCTGCCACTGCCAGAAAGTCATTTCCATGCTTTGATGAACCCGAATTCAAGGCAACATTCGACTTATCGTTACTGGTAGACAAGGAATTCGAATGCGTTTCAAACATGCCTATAAAGTCAGAGAAGCAGCAGAAAGGCGGAAAGAAGCTTGTCACATTCAACAGAACGCCGGTAATGTCCTGCTACCTGCTTTACATAGGCGTGGGCAAGTTCGAGAGGATAAAGAGCAGGGTGAATGGCATAGACATAAGCGTGCTAAGCACGCCGGGAAAGAAGCAGTACCTCTCCACAGCGCTGGAGTACGCCAAGTCATCCATAGCTTTCTACGAGAAATATTTCGCAGTGAAGTATCCGCTGCCAAAGATAGACCTGCTGGCGATACCTGATTTTGCCGCAGGCGCGATGGAAAACTGGGGCGCAATAACCTTCCGCGAAGTCGAGCTTCTTGCAGATGAAAAGACGCCATTGGCAAGGAAGCAGCGCATAGCAGAGGTAATAGCGCACGAGCTGGCGCACCAGTGGTTCGGCGACTTAGTCACAATGAAATGGTGGAACGACCTCTGGCTCAATGAAAGCTTCGCTACATTCATGGCGTCAAAAGCCAACGATGCCGTATTTCCCGAGTGGAATGTCAAGACAAAGTACATAAGCGATACTGTTGCGCTTGCCCTCGGAGCGGACCAGCTCAAGTCCACGCATCCAATCAGCGTAATGGTAAACACGCCTGAGGATATAGAGCAGCTTTTCGATGAGATAAGTTATGAGAAAGGCGGCTCTGTGCTTAACATGCTGGATAATTACGTTGGAAAAGAGACATTCAGGAAAGGCATAAGCTCTTACTTAAAAAAATACAGGTATTCCAACACGGAAGCAAAGGACCTCTGGAATTCCATAGACGAAGAGGCCAAGAAGTCCGGCAAGGACAGAAAGGTAGCGTACATAGCCAGATCATGGATAGAAAAGGCCGGCTACCCTGTGATATCGGCCAGGCGCAGCAATGGATCAATACTGCTCAGCCAGTCGCGCTTTACGATAACCCCGAATTCAGACGCTACTCTATGGCCGGCGCCTATAAAGTACAAATACGAGGGAAAGTCGCGAGAGGAAGAGCTGCTGCTGGAAAAGAAGGAGTCAAGAGTGCATACTGCCGGAAAGAGATGGATCAAGATAAATTACGGCCAGAATGGCGTATACCGATGCACATATGAACCTACCCTGCTTGAAGGACTTGGGGAGCTCATACGCGACAAGGAGCTCAGCAGCATAGACTCGTGGGGCATAGAGAATGACCTCTTTGCAATGGTCCGGTCTGGCAGGACAAAGATGGATGAATATCTTGAGTTTGTAAAAGACTACTGCTTCGATGCGCGATATCCCCTCAACAACAGCGTCATGGGACACCTGAGATTCTCCTTCGGAATGTTCTATAATAATACTGCGATAAGGAATTCAGTAAGCGAAGTGCTTAAAGACTACAGTAAAGACATAATAAAGCAGGTGGGCTGGACCAGATCAAACGATGAAGATTCAAACACGACGCTGCTAAGAGGTTCGGCGATAATGGCTTCGGGGATTTCAGGCGAGCAGTCTACATTGAGCAAGGCGACCAAGATGTTCTATTCATATATCACATCAGGCAAGGAGATAGATCCTAACATAAAGGGAGCAGTCTACGGCCTGGCTTCCTGGACAGGGAAGAGTGAAACAGCAGAGATATTCAGAAAGAGATATCTGCGCGAAGAGATTCCAGAAGAGAGGAACAGGCTTCTTGCTTCGATGGCGATGAGCAGCAGCCCTGTTCTCGTAAGGAAAGCTCTTGACTTTTCCATGTCCGGCGAGGTGAGGCTTCAGGATACCTATATACTGCCTGCAAATGCGGCTGCCAATCCATCCGGAAGGGCTGTCGTGTGGGAATGGACAAAGTCAAATTGGAAAAAGCTGATGAAGATGCACGGGATAGGCACGCATATGCTCGGCAGGTATGTCGACAACCTCCGGTTCATTTCAGATGACCGCCAGATGGCCGACGTAAAGCATTTCTTCTCAATAAAAACAAACATGCGCGATGATCTGAAGATGCCTTTACTTCAGGCGCTTGAAGTAATGCAAGCAAATAAGAGCTTCATAGCAGCAAATAGTAGCAGGTAAGCCAGAAAGCGGCCCGATCACCATGGAAGTGCTCTTCAGATTCGATAAGCCCAGACTGCATCAGGACAAAATGATGGAGGATATCTACAATGCCATCTCGCAGAGGAAGAGCATCTTCATAAATGCGCCCACTGGCATAGGCAAGACCGATGCCTCTATCTCTGCCTGCCTCTCATATGCCCTGAAGGAAGAGCTTGACGTCTTTTTCCTGACGCCGAAAACCTCGCAGCACAAGGTCGCGATAGAGGTGCTCTCCGGCATAAGGAAGAAATTCAATGTAAATGTAAACTACATAGACGTAGTCGGAAAGCGGAACCTCTGCGTAAACCCGCGCGTAAATATGATAGAGGGCGAACCATTCTACAAGGCATGCGAAGATGCGGTCAAGGGGAAGAGATGCTCATTCTACACGAAGGCGAAGGAGTCAGGGGAGCCAGGGCAGAGCCTGGCAGAAGCAGGAATGTCTGGCCATAATGCTCTCTTTGCCGAGTCTTTCGATCACGGCCTCTGCGCTTATGAAATAGCTGCAAAACTGGCAAAGAGGTCGAACTTCATAGTGGCTGATTATGCCCACATACTGAATCCATATACCAGGCAGACTTTCATGAAGAAGATAGCCCATTCACTGGAAAGTTCGATAATAATATGGGACGAGGCACACAATATCATAGAGACTGCTTCTTCGTACCTCAGCTCCTCGCTTAGCCTGCAGGCTGTGGAATACGCTTCCCGTGAACTGATGTCGATAGGAAGCAGCATAGACCTTGGATACATGGCCTTCATGCTTGAGGAGCTAGCAAAGGGCAAGATCAAGGATGGCCATGAAGGCGAAGCCTTTGTGGATAAAAAAGACCTGCCGCCAGCGCTCAGCGACAATCTCGAAGAAATCTGCGACCAGATAGAAAAAGCAGGAATGGAGTATATCTCCAGATCGGGAGCAAAGCGCTCGTCGCTGATGCATATAGCACGCTTCATAAGAGCCCTTAACGCAGAAAACGATTCCACTATACGCATAATATCGAGGCGCGGAAAGGCGGTAAAGCTTTCGGTTTCCTGCCTTTATCCTTCCGAGTCCATAGATTCCATAAAAAGCGCATATGCAAATGTATTCATGAGCGGAACGCTGCTTCCCCTTGGCATGCATAAGGAGCTTCTCGGCTTTCCCGAGGCTCATGCGATCAACTACAAATCGCCGTTTCCAAAAGAGAACAGGATCTGCCTGCTGGACAGCGATGTCTCAACCAAGTACGAGAACAGGTCAGCAGAGCAGTACAATTCGATAGCTTCCAAGATTTCAAAAATAAAGGAGCGTGTACACGGAAATCTCGCGGTCTTCTTTCCAAGCTTCGATGTGCTCGAATCCGTATACAGGTATATGCCATACGAAGTAGGGTTCATACAGCGGAGGGAGATGCGGAGCTTTGCAGTGGAGAAAATGATACGGGACTTCAAGCAGGGCGAGGACTCAATGCTCTTCGCTGTCATGGGCGGCAGCCTGAGCGAGGGCATAGATTATGCAAACAACGTGATAAAAGGAATAATAATAGTCGGCATACCTCTTGAAAAGCCAAATCTGGAGCTGAACGCAAAGATAGAGTATCTGAACAAGAGGTTCGGAATGAAGGGAAACGAGTATGCCTATACGATACCAGGGATAGTAAAAGCGGTTCAGGCATCCGGCAGGGCCATAAGAAGCGAATCTGACAGGGCATTCATAGTCTTCATGGACAAGCGCTATTCATGGAGCATGTATAAATCAATAATAGCAAACTTCATGCACATAGAAGAGGGTCCGAACTACATAAGCAAGATCTCGCTCTTCATGTCAGGTTCTGAAAAGATGAGGTCAGAAGTAAACAAATAAGTTTCCGCTCTCCGGATCTGCCTCCACCGTGAATGAATTAAGGCTGGTAACCCACGGCGTATCCTCATTTGCCATTCCTCCTTCCAGATAGAAAGCGCCGCTATGCAATGGGCAGATGAGTTCTTCACCGTCAATGTATCCCTGCGAGAGATCCCCGCTCTCGTGCGTGCAGAGCCTGTCCAACGCGTACACCCTGCCTCCATGCAGCAAAACTACCAGCTCCCTTCCGTCTATACTTCCTGCGATAGGCTGGCCTTCGGATAGGTCCTTCATTGAGATGCCAAGGTCGTGCTTTTCCATTATTCATATATTTCATCCGGAAAGCAATAAAAAGCAGCTGTTTGCATGTTATCCTTGCGGAAGCGCGTACGTTGCACCCCTCCAGCGTATGCTCTTCATTCTGCTCCCAATCACAAGGTTTGCAAAGTAGACAAACGGCGCAATAATCACTGCGATCGCCAGGGCAGGATCCCTGACATGTGCCCTTCTGTATGAAGAAGCAAGGCTTTTGATAAGGTGCAGGAAGAGGAGGAGGAAGAGAGGGGAGACAAGAATCGAGAGCGCTATACCTGAGGCAAAGGCAAGCATCTCAGCGCCGTAAAAGAGAAGGCCAAGATACAGGTTTTCCCTGTATCCAAGTATCGCAAGTGCAGTCTGCCTGTTGGACCACTCCCAGAACCTGCTAAAATCATCGTCGGAGTTAACTACCGGCTGCGGCCTCTTCGCAAAAGCTATGGAGAGGCCCCTGCCTCTGGCTATTCTGGTCAGGCAGATATCATCCGAGACCGAATATCTGGAATATAGCATGAACCTTATGGCATCTTTGTCTATAAGGTCCTTCCTGAAAGCCATGGAACCTCCCCATGCAAATCTCGTCTTCTCGTTCTCAAGAAGGCTCTCCCCTACAAAGCCCCAGACAAGCTTAACCTTGGACCAGAAGCCTTTCATCGGCTTGAAGTACGGAAACATGGTGGATATTCCTACCGCGGGATCGGTAAGGGGGCCGGTAAGGCTGCCCAGCCATCCACCGTCTACATTAATATCCGAATCAGCAACAACATAAATATCATAATCCTTAAACTTTTCAAGCGCACTCACTATTGCCTTTACCTTCCCGCTCGCCTCTCCGCCTATTCTCTTGGATATGATATAGGGAATCCTGGCTTCTTTTACCGCCTTTTTTGCAGGGTCATTTTCCGAGTCCAGCACTGCAATTATTTTGTAATAGTTGTACCTCTGCTTTTTAATCGATTCCAGATTTTCTTTAAGGGTGAGATCTTCCCCCTTGCACGGAACAATTACCAGAGCCTTCTCTCTTCCAGCAAGTCCATTCCGCACGGTGCCATTTTTCCGCCTGCGCATGGCTCTTGCAATGCTATTGGTGTCAATCAGCAGCAGCATTACGAATACAAAAATAATGAAGTATTCATATGCCATTAAGATTAATCCATGCATAGCAGCACCAATTTAGATAAGTCTTTATTAATATATTTCATAAGTTAACAATTATGTATCATACTTTTCAAACCATAATAATTCCTGGCGCACTTGCCTTTATAGTCACGCTTGTAGGCACCAGGTTCCTTATGGCATATCTCTACGGCGCTGGCATAATTGCAGAAGACAGCAACAAGGAGCACCCTAAGAAGCTTGCAAGCAGCGGCGGCCTTGCTGTGGCTGTAGGGATAATGGTGGGCATGCTTTCCTATACCTTCGGCGGTTCGTTTAACCTTTATTCGCCACTTATCAATCTAAATGATCTTCTTGCCATAGCACTCTCAATAATTCTTATAGCACTTGTAGGTTTCCTTGACGATGTGAATGTAAAGGCGAATCCTGTAAAGTCAACAGACAGGATGGACGTGAGGGAGGGCCTCAAGCAGTGGCAGAAACCGCTTCTCACGCTCCTCGGCGCCCTGCCGATAATGGCTGTTAACGCAGGCACAAGCATAATAACTGTGCCTGTCATAGGTTCGCTCAATCTTGGCATAGTCTATCCGCTTATAATAATACCGCTTGCAGTCATCTTTGTCTCCAATTCGGTGAATCTCCTCGGAGGCTTCGACGGCCTGCAGCCAGGAATGATGCTTATAGCCAGCTTTGCATTTCTGCTCTATTCAATAATATATGGCACCTACACCGGCACATTGCTTTCAGCGGTGCTCTTCGCTTCGGTGCTGGCCTTCATGCCGTTCAATATGTACAAAGCGAGAATAATACCCGGTGACAGCTTTACTTACGCTGCAGGTGCCACGCTTGTCGCGATAATGGTAATGGGCAACATGGAGGTCTTCGGAGCCGTAGTCTTCTTCCCTTACATAATCGAGTTCTTCCTGCACCTTAGGAGAAGATTCAAGGTAAACGACCTCGGGATAAGACAAAAAGACGGCACGTTCAAATCGCCTTACGGCAAGAAGATATACAGCCTGACCCACCTTGCGATGAGCACAGGCAGGCGCACCGAGCAGCAGATATCTTACTGCATCTGGGGGATAGGGCTTGCGTTCGTTATTTTGGCTTTCGCCCTAAAATTCCTGGGCTTCCTCTGAAAGGCGCTGCTTCCAGCGTAAGCCTTCTTAGAGCCAGACTTAAGCAGAAGTATGTCTTCGCGCTTTATCAGCTTCCTCCTTCCTGCATGGGCCGCATATCTTACGGCTTTGTTTGTCATCTTTTCAGCCAATTTCTCCAGCTCCCTCTCAAGATCAAGCACTGCATCTTCGGTGACCCGCTCCGCCCCTGCCTCGCGTATAAATTGCTCAACATCGTATAAACTAAACCTTCTTTGATTATTCACTAGACCACCAATTTAAGCGTGTATATGTTCAAAATGAGCCTTTAAAAAGGCTTGCAATAAAAAGCGAATAGTGGAATCCTGTAATATTACCCTGTTCTTAAATCCTCTTACTTGTACCTGAGCAGCGCGCCAATTCCCTTGTAACCCATTGCAAATTCCTTGCCGTATGAGCTTTCGCTGGAGACGAAGACGGTCTCTACGCCTCCCGCATCGGCGAGGTCCAGGAGCTCCCCTATGGCATCGCTCTCAGAGACCACTTCAAGCTTATTTCCTGCGCTGTCCTTCGATTCGCGATGGCCACCGTATTCAATCCTCTCAAATGTCTGGTTGTCTGCGATTGATTTGTAGACAACCCTGTGCACCTCGGCGTCTTCATTCACTATCAGCGTGGAGGCCTGCCTGCTCTCAAGCGCCTTTTTCGTATCTTCAAATCCAAAGACAGCAAGCCCGTTCCTGACACGCTCCTGCATAAACCTCTCGATAACCTTTCTCTCCTTGGAAGCTTCTTCTTCCTTAAGCAGCTCCTGCGCCTTCTCAAGCAGCTCATGGAGCCCATATTCATCTGTGTATCCGGTATCAAACATGCCAAGTATCTTTATCTGGTAGTTCAGCGTATTCTGCTTTACGAATCCTTCCTTAGCCGGGCCCGGGCCACCCACAATAAGCCCCTTTATCTTGAAGCTGTTCTGCTCGAAGATTGCATTGACGTTCTCGCTTATTTCCTTGTAGTAATCGTCTATGCTTTCCTCTATCGCCCTCTCATACCTCCTGGCAGACTGGCCCCCTTTCCTTACCTTCGCGTGCGCATTGGATGAGAGCCTGCGCATTACCTGTATATGCGGGCCGCGCAGCGTTCCTATGGTCGCTTCCCTGCCGTCCATTGCAATCAGCGCATAGGTGTCACGCGTGTCCATCACCGCCTCGAGCGGCTCAAGAAGAAAAGTCGAGTCGCATCTGTAGATGTTGACTTTTAGCGGCACAGGCGGCTCAATAGAAAAGAGCTCTATGTCGGCTTTGCTCTGATTGTCTGAAAGGTTGCCGCAGAACACAGCAAGCCCGTTCTTCGGCGTCTGCTTGTAAAGCCTGAGATACTGTATTATCTTGTCTATCGCACTCTGCACGTTGGTCCTGACGCTCTTTGATTTTATGTTGGAGGACTGGCTGTGCTCTTCCCGCAGCTTGGAGATCTCCTCACTGATCTGGTAGCCTGCAGGCACGTATATGCTTATAAGCTCGGTGCCGTAGCCTCTTACTGACCTCAGTTTCTTAACTTCCTTTATTATATTATACTCGTTCTTGGCCATGCACTCCCTTCAGTCAGCCTAATCTGCTCTTTCCATTCATGTAAGGGACAAGTACGTCCGGTATCTTCACAGTGCCGTCCTGATTCCTGTAGTTTTCCACTATCGCCACCAATGTCCTTGTTGTGGCTATTGCTGTAGAATTAAGCGTATGCACATACTTTCTCTCCCCGGCTTCATCATACTTTATGTCCAGCCTTAGCGCCTGCCAGTCAGTGCAGTTGGAGCACGACGCCATTTCGCGGTACTTCCCCTGGCCCGGCATGAAGGCTTCCAGGTCAAACTTCTTTGCAGCAACAATGCCTATGTCTCCAGTGCAGATGTTGACTATCCTATATGGTATGCCAAGCTTTTCGAAGAGCTGCTCCGTGTTTTTGATAAGCTCATCAAACATGCGCCAGGAATCCTGCGGCTTAGAGACGATAAACTGCTCCACCTTGTAGAACTGATGCACGCGGAAGATGCCTTTGCTGTCCTTCCCATGCGAGCCTGCCTCGCGCCTGAAGCACGGGCTTACGCCCACGTACCTCTTCGGAAGCTCTTTCCCTGAAAATACCTTCTCCGCATTCAGCGCCGCGATAGCGTGTTCGGAAGTTGCGATAAGAAAGAGGTCGTCTTTCATTCTTTCGAGATCATTGCCTTCCTCAACCTCCTTAGGATCCTCCACCTTGTAGAGCGCCTCCTCGAAATCGCCTATCGCAGTGACTCCCCTGTAAAATTCATTTCTCAGCATCAGGGGCGGCGCAATAAGCATGTAATTCTTCTTTACCATCTCATCTATTGCAAACCTTATGAGCGCCTGCTCGAGCAGGGCGAGGTCCCCCTTAAGGTAATAAAATCTTGCTCCTGATACCTTGGCTGCCTGTTCAAGGTCCAGGAGGTCAAGTGCAAGCAGCGTCTCCTCATGCGTAGGCATTTCCCTTGCTTCCGACCTGCCCACGCTCTTCACTACCTTGTTTTCGTTCTCGTCCTTGCCGTACGGCACAGAGTCGTCAAGCACATTCGGCATATTAAGCAGATAATAAGAAATCCTTTCTTCATGTGCCGGCATCCTTGTCTCTATCTCCTCCAGCCTCTGTTTTATACCTGAAAGCTCCTCTATCTTGGCATCTGCGTCCCTGCCTGCCTTTCTTGCATCTGAAACCTCCCTGCTGCCCTTATTCCTCCTCTCCCTGAGCTCCTGCGCTTCCTTCTGCATTTTTCTGTACTCCTCGTCAAGTGCAAGCAGCTCGTCAATCGGATATGCGCTCTTTCTTTTGTCAAGGGACTTCCTGATGACGTCTATGTTCTCCCTTACGTATCTTGCAGTTATCATAATACAACACTAGAATATGCGTGGTATACTAATAAATACTTTACAACAAAGTATCTTTGTTAAATGCAGGGGTGGCAGAGCCTGGCCAAATGCGACGGGCTTAGGACCCGTTTCCATAGCGGATGCGAGAGTTCAAATCTCTCCCCCTGCAAATTCAATTTACGACGTCAAAGCAGGGTTCGGAAATCCGAAACGGAAATCAAGGAAGAAAGATTTCAATAGGTTTTCCGATAACCTCAAGCAGGTATCCATGAACGTTTCATGGCACCAATTACGGCAACTACAGTCAGTGCTGCACAAGACGCAAACCAAGAGGTTTGCCGGAAAGAGGAAAACGCCGAAATATGGCTCGCTCTCAAAGGCGTTCTCCGACATTCAGCTTCAAAGGTTCCTGCACGTAGTAGACTCTGACAGGTTCCGCCTCCTATTCAGCTACCAAGCGCAGCTTGGGCTTAGAATAGGCGGGTGGTTAGAGTGAACATAAATTCGATAGACCTGGAAACGAGGGAACTTATCCTGAAAACTGGAAAGGCTCAGGCAATGGACTCGTTGTTGATACCATGCTGCTGCTTAAGGATACCATAACCTTCATTTCGAAGCACAACGCCGAGATTGAGAAGACGCAGGGCTATCTGTTCTACGCAGATAAGCTGCGAATCAAGCGGCCTGTGCTGGTTTCTAGAGCAGGACTACGTCCGGAACATGTTCAGGCACTACGTGCAACTGGCGGGGTTGGACGAAGTATATGATACCTCAGATGAAACCAACCCAAACAGGAGCGTAAGGCGTCTCCATAGGCTGACTATCCATAGTCTACAGCATTATGCTATAACTGGCTTTATCAAGCAGACAAATAGGAATCTGGTGTTAATCAGCAGGCCCGCAAGGCACAGTAATCCCAGCACCACTATGGCCTACATTACCACACGCAAAGAGGAACTCTATAATGAAATATACAGCACTTTCGGACTGAGCTAAGCCGTTAGGCTGAAACAAGACGGTCAAGGATATAGAGCCTACCGTTTTCTATAGCCGAAGATTTTGTCATATTCGTTATGATCTATTATATCCAGTACGTCTAGCCAAATGGATAGTATCTCAACTTCCGTGTCTTCCCTCTGTGGCTGCTTTATCGTATATATCATTCTCCAAGCACCGGCGAGATTTACTTTCCATAGATTTGTAACTTCATAGAGCGAGATGTATTTCTGAGCTACATTCTTCTTTGGTATGTGAATTCCGTAGTCGTAATCAACCTTTAATATGGCTATCTTGCTATCTATTGATTTGAGTAGCGTCTGGTGGAACGAATCAGTTATATCTTTTGATATATCCTCTGCGACTTTCTTCTTTAGGGTCAGGTAAGCGTCTTTTGCATCTCCTAACAGCTTTATTGAAATGCGTTTCTTTACCAAGGCATCACACCGGTAATCCTTTCTGCTCAGCCTCCTCTAGCTTCTTGCTAGGATTGAACGTCCAGATAAAGCCTTTCTTAGTTTCAAGCACCATCCCACGCTTCTCCATGTAGTCAAGCGCAAGGTTCAGAGTAGAGCGCATTACGCCAGTCTGCAATCTAGCCAGTATCTGGTTCCTGCTAACGGGGTTGTTGGCCTTCTTGACCACCTCCTCTATAGCTAATATTGTTTTAAGGGTAGGATAATGAACTACCTCTTTTTGAATTTGCATAAATTAAACACCTAATAGATATATACCCTAATAGATATATGAGCCTTTTGGTCAAAAAGCGGTTCAGGTAGAGTTTTTGCCATTTCAGGTAGAGTAAAACACCATTCGTTTGGCCTGTTTTACTCCTAATTCCCTTGTAAAACTCCCATTAGTCATAAAAACCCAATTTTGATGTCCGATTTCAAAATTTATGTGGAGTACGCCTTCGCACGCCCTAATAGTCGCCTTCGGCGACGCTCGGCGGGCTAGGCTAAAACTCTTAGAAAGAGTTTTATCAGAACCAAGCCGTTTTGAACTCCACACAAAACGGCTGCTAAAGGTTCCTTGAGCTGCTAGGTTGCTAGCTTAACGGAGCCCATCATTTGCGAAGCAAAATCAGAGCTGGGCGACCTCAAGGATGGTAAATTAAGAAATACCTTACTATATCTTAAAGGATTATAAATCTTAAATGCATTAATCATATTATGAAATGGCAGGGCATTCCACTAAAAGGGTGGTTTTAAAGAATTTGGCATTTCCTTATATATTAGGAGATGCATATACCAAGTGAGAACGCATAACAAGCGATTTTATGGCAAAGGTAGATTTGATTGTCTTTGACGAAAAGCAACTACCTAAGATACTAACTTCTTTTGGTATTCAGCAGGTAGTTAGCGAGAGCGATTTAAGGACGTATCTGAAGGATTCGGAGAACAAACCAATAAAGTGTGAATGCTGCGATAAGGTCTTGGATATCAATAATGTTGGAAACATTATGAAGGGATCTAAGAAATTTTATTGCAAGAACCCTAGCTGCTATTCTAGCTATCTGATAGAGAAGAAGCTAAGGGACTGACTTAATGGGGGAAGAACCAGAAAAAGAAAATGCGAAGGCAAAGGAGACGCTAACCGATAAAGTAGTCAGAGTTGTGTCTGCGTTTAAACCAATAAATATAGAAGTTAAAGTAGAGCCGAAGGAGGTCATTATTGGTGGTCGGAAAATTACCACAGAAAAATACCTAGAGCAAAACGGAGAGATGTCTTTTACTACTAGACCAGAATTACCACCTAGTAAGAAAGACGAAACAAATTCTGATAGCGAACTAGATAATGAACTGTTTGACGAGTCAGACGGATTCGTCAATGTAGATTTATTGCAAGAGGAAGCCATAACAACGAAACAATTCTTTTCCAAAGCAGAAGTAATGAGAACATACAACCACGTATTATCAAAAAAGGATTTGGCGGCCGTTCTCGATGCGTATAGAGTCTGTTCTAAAGAAGATAGTGGTCAAAAGGATGCATCACAAGCAAAAGATAATCTTGTAAAGAGTTATGATGCAAGAGGAAGAACCATATACAATTTTGTCAGATCACGATTATTTGAAACAGAGATAAAAGAGAGGCTGGAAGTTATTAAAAGAGAAAATAACGATCCACTACTTGCAGTAATAAGTTTTAGCAAATATTTCGACTCTTTAATAGAGTTTCATCCGACTAAGATATATGTAGCATTAGGCTGGGACGTAAATGATCTTTTGTCTGAAGTCTCCAAGAGATATCAAATCTTGAAACAGGGAGATGACAAAGAGATTTGGATATATTCTAGAAGCTCTAATAGGAATACTGTGGATAAACTTAAAGAAGTTGAAAGTATAAAGCAGGCCTTTAATTGCAAAGATGAGAATTATAATTTTGGTAAGGAGCCAGCTAAAACAACCAAATTAACACTTAAGTGAGGTTTTAATTTCCATGCAAGATATACGAAAAGTTGTGAGGGAGGGTTATGAAAAAGGTGATTATGCAAAAGCCTTTAGGATGCATACATTAAAATTGACAAAATTTGAACTAAATCTTTTTAAGAATTTATTCAATTTGCTGCCTCAGAAAGGTAAGATTTTAGATTTAGGGTGTGGTTTAGGCATACCTTATGATAAATATCTAGTTGATAACGGTTTTAATCTCATAGGAGTCGATTTTTCGAAAAAGCATGTATCAATGGCTAGAAAGAATGTTCCTAAGGCAAAATTTATCTATAAAGATTTTACAAAAGTAAAATTTAGACCAGCTACTTTCGACGCAATTGTTTCTTTTTATGCAATATTTCACATACCTCGGAAAGAAAACGAAAAGCTGTTCCTCACGATAAATAAACTGCTTAAACGAAATGGGATAATTTTAGTTAGTCTCGGAACCGGTGGAGAAGAATATGGTTTTGAAAAGAATTGGATAGGTGCGTCAATGGCATGGAGCACATATAAACCGAAAGAATACGAGTCAATTATAAGAAATAATGGCTTTAAGATTATTAAATCCGTTTTTGAAGGGAAGCCAGGCGATAAAGAATACCATTTTTGGGTATTGGCCAAAAAGCTTGGTAAATGCAATAGGTAAATTAGAATCAGGTTCGAATTTTCTTGAATTCGAACACTCTAGGCTTAAATACTTTGAAGGCTATATTATTTGGGTTCAGATGAACCGCTTTAGGGCTTAGAAAATATTGCTAAATTCAGGTGAATTTATGACTAACAAAACCGACGATAATGCTGGAGGACTTAAGATCCTGTGGCCTAGAGGATGCGAGAGTTCAAATCTCTTCACCTGCAAATAAAATCAAGAGTATGCAAGCAGGCTAATGCATGTACGAGTTAAAGCGCACAATAACGCTGTTTGATGCGGTAATGATAAACCTGGGCGCCATAATAGGCGCAGGAATATTTGTAATAATAGGCATAGCGATAGGCCACTCGGGCCCATCCATATTCATTTCCATATTGATATCAGCAATAGTCGCTACGCTTACAGGCATCTGCTTTTCCAGGATAGCAATGAGCGTGGCAAAGGAAGGCGGCACGTACGAATATGCAAAAAGTGCGTTTTCTCCATTTGCAGGCTTCATCGGCGGCTGGATGTGGATATTCGGAAACATAATAGCCATAGCCGCGGTCTCGCTGAGCCTGGGGAACTATGCCAATGTGCTTCTCGGAACATCCTTCCCTGTACTGGCATTTGCGGTGGGCACAATAATAGCATTCGCCCTGGTCAATATTTACGGGATAAAAAACTCTGCAAAGACGATAACCTTCCTCGTATTCATAAATATAATTGTGCTTGCTGCGTTCATAGCGTTCGGGATTGGCGCGTTCAAGCTTGTAAATTTTGCAGAGCTCTTCCCGAACGGGCTTACGGGAACGCTCTTTGGCGCATCTATAATCTTTTTTGCCTTCACCGGATTCTCCAGGGTCACTACCATAAGCGAGGAGGTGGTAGATCCGGAGCGCACGATACCAAAGGCGATTGTACTCTCAATAGCCATTTCCACAATATTTTATATGGCAATAGGGCTCGTTGCAGTAGGGCTTGTGCCGTACAGCACTCTGGCGCATTCCTCTGCCCCGCTTTCTGTTGCAATAGCTGTGCTGCACAATAATCTTCTCGGCTCGCTTATAGCACTTGGCGGCGTCACCGCAACGGCAGGCGTTGCCTTCACCGGAATACTTGGCGTTTCCAGGGTTTTCTTTGCAATGGGGCGTGACAGGGAGCTGCCAGGTTTTCTCGGTTCCATAGACAAGTTCTCAACTCCAATAAACGCGATATTCGTTACATTGGCGCTCAGCATAGTGTTTATGGTCCTGGTATCTTTCGGCACCATTGTGGAGGCATCGAATTCTGCCATACTCATTGCATATGGCATAGTCGATATCGCCGCGCTGAACATAGCGCTGAAGAAAGCCCCTGCAGGCAGCCGAAGTTTCATATATTCGCGCAGATTCGCGATTGTGCCGGTGCTTGCTCTGGGAAGCATAGGTGTGATGCTTGCGTATCTGTTCGGGGAGGGCTTTTCCATAGCCTTGGCGCTTGCAGTAATTGCCATGCTGTTTTACGCATTCAGGAAGATTTTGGAGAGCAACAAGATCATAAAGCCTGCAACAACTGCGGTACCGAAGCGCAGCGAAGTAAGAGCCTTTGGAGAATTGAAGAAGGCACTAGGCAGATTCATTTAGATTAAGAAAGGGCCGTAAAGCTCAGCATCACAAAGCATATAAATATGATTGGCCATTCATATATTATGAGTGGAATCGACGATGCAATGAATGCGCTGCGCATTGTATTAAGCCATGGCGCATACCTTGCTGCGTTTCTCATCATGGCAGTGCTTTTCTTCATTGCTTACGGCTATCTGATTTCGTCTTCTTCCATAAACATTGCACAACCGAAACTTGCCTTAGGCCTGAACATCTATGCGATTGTTGCCTCCGCAATAATAAGCATACTATTCTCGCTGGCCATTGTGGTAAACGCATTTGCATTTGTAAGAAATGCAGCGTCGAGCGGAAAACTGGGCATTGGTGCGGCAATAGCGGCAGTAGTGCCTAGCAGCCTCTGCTGCAGCACCCTAATACCAAGCTTACTTGCTGTCCTGGGTTCTTCAACATCTACAATAATAGGCACTTCCGGAGCATTGCAGGGCCCATTTGCCACATACGAAACGCCTTTAATAGCTGCCTCCGCAGGCTTGCTTATCCTGGGAATCTTCCTTACATCAAGAAATATTGCAAAATGTTGTATAGTGAGAAAATGAAAAAGAATAAGATAATAATTGCCGCGGTAGCGGCAGTTGCAGTGTTGGCAATAATCGTGTTTCTAGCCTCAGGCCAGGTCGTAACAGCTGCAGGCGCGCAAAACGTAAGTGTAGGTTCAATGGCCCCTAATTACCAATTCATAGCGGCAAACGGCTCAACAGTAAGCTTATCTGCGTACAGAGGCCATCTGACTGTGCTCTGGTTTGTTACTACGTGGTGCCCAGGATGCGTTCAGGGCAACGAGGTCCTAAACCAGAGCTACCAATTTTTCAAGCAGCGCGGCATAAAGGTTGTCGAGATTGAACTTTACAAAGATCTTGGATACAACGGCCCGCTTATATCTGATTTTGTAATGTCATATGCTCCTGCTGCGTATGCCAGCGGCACAGTGGTACCTGCGATATCCGGGTATAACATGACTGTGGCATATGACCCTAAAGGCTACCTTGACATCTATTATGTAATTTCAAGTAATGGGAGAGTGCTGTATACTGGCAGCCCGCTTGCTTCCACGCTGGGCCAGCTAGAGAATGCAATAAACGTTTCAACATAACATAGTGAGTCAATGGATAAACTTGGAGTAAAGACATTCTTTTTCGCCATAGGCGATTACAGCCGTTTTAGCATACTTGCTGCTTTAATGGAAAAAGACCTGAGCGTTAACGAAATAGTCAGCACGATAGAAACGGAGCAGAGCAATGTGTCCCACCACCTTGCCTGCCTGCTGAACTGCGGTTTCGTAAATGTAAAGAGAGAAGGCAAGATGCGCATCTATAGCCTTAAGGATGAAGCAAGGCCGATAGTGGGCAGCATAATTAAGCATATACAAAAGTACAATTCCGAGATAATAGCCTGCGACATAGCCAATAAGGAATATATTTCAAGGGTGATTAAATAGAGAGTTTTGAATACGTGATACTCGGCCAGGGATCTGCAGCCTTTGCAGCAGCTATAAAAGCCGACAGCCTTGGCATCAGGACCGCGATGGTTGGGGATAATGCTACCAAAGGAGCCATTCTGGGAGGCACCTGCATCAATGTGGGATGCGTGCCGAGCAAGAGACTCATAACAGTAGGTTCATTCGCGAGAGAGATGGCGCAGAGGCGATTTGCAGGCCTGAACTACACTATTGGAAAGCAGGATTACGCAAGGATCGTAGAAGAAAAGGCCATGCTTGTAGACTCGTTAAGGGAGGAGAAGTACAAAAATGTGCTTGAAGGATTGGAAAATGTCACATACATCAACAAAACCGCTTCATTCATCGATAAAGAGACGATAAAAGCGGGCAAGTCAGAGCTAAATGCGAAGAACATACTCGTAGCAACCGGCGCGCAGGCGTC
>JAJZLT010000013.1 GCA_021803245.1 Microcaldota archaeon | reverse complement strand
AATTGCCAACGGCACCGCGTATATCGTATAAGCGGTGGCTGCGATGAGAGAGACGATGCAGGACATTTTTTCCCTATTTCTAAGCAGATTCGGAAAGTTCACTAAGATACAGGAACTCTCGTTTGATTCGCTGCGCGGAGGAAGGAACTGCCTCATACTTGCGCCTACTGGAAGCGGGAAGACAGAGGCTGCGATCCTTCCGGTGATAGAGAAGATAAAGAAAGGCGGAAAAAAAGGCATATTTGCAATTTACATCACCCCACTCAGGTCTTTGAACAGAGACCTCATAAATAGAATTTCGTGGCTTTGCGATGAAGCTGGAATAAAGGCAGGGGTCAGGCATGGCGACACCGGCGCGCCGGAACGGAGAAGGCAGGCAGAGAGTCCCCCGCAGCTTTTGATAACTACACCTGAAAGCATACAGGGCATCTTACTCTCCAGCAAGCTCAGGGAGCACCTGAAGGACCTCGCTGTTGTTATAATTGATGAAGTGCATGAACTATATTACAACAAGAGGGGAGCGCAGCTTGCAGTGACCCTCGAGAGGCTGGTTAGGAGATCTGGTGAGTTTCAGAGGATCGGACTGAGCGCAACCGTAGGAGATGCCGGAGAGGCAGCAGACTTTCTCTTTGGAAAACGGGATTACGAGGTAATAAGGTCTGGCGAGGAGAAGAAGCCCGCGATATATATAGAGATGCCAGTAAGGGCCGCGCGGGAGCATCGCAGCTTTATGGAAAAATTTTCGCTAGATGAGCAATCCGTAGCTAGGATCGAGAGGGTAGCCGACCTCGTTGCTGCTTCCAGAGCCACTATACTCTTTGCCAATACAAGGTCTATAGTGGAATCTCTGGGGAGCAAATTAATGTACCTTGATTCTATAGAGCATTTTGGCCCGATAGGCATACATCATGGCTCGCTTGACAAGGATGAACGGATCTCTATAGAGGAAAGGTTCAAGAAAGGCGATCTCAGGTGCATAGTAGCCACAAGCTCTCTTGAGCTAGGTATAGATGTAGGGGCTGTGGATTTGGTTATACAGTACGGATCGCCAAGACAGGCTGCCCGTCTGATTCAGCGTGTAGGAAGGTCGGGGCATAGGAGCGGGCTCACCCCCGTAGGCAGGATAATAGTCTCCGGGCCGCTTGATGCTGCGGAGGCCGCTTCGGTTGCTTATTTTGCGGGAAAAGGAGAACTGGAAATGCAAAGGAGGGAGCAGAACGCACTGGATGTGGCGATGAATCAGCTCTGCGGCATTGCGCTTGAATACGGATCTATCGGGGCAGACGATGTTTTGGGGCTGTTAAAAAACTCCTCGGCATATTCTTCGCTTAGCGATGAATCCTTCAGGAAGGTAATTGAATTTGGAGAGCAGGCGCACCTTATAAAGGTTCGTGACGGGCGTATCGGGATTTCGGAAAGAACAAGGTCTTACTTTATAGAGAACATAACAGTTATACCGGATTACATAAAATTCAAAGTCAAGAATGTTCTGAGCAACAGGATAATATCCACGCTTGACGAGAAATTTGTATATGACAATATAGATGAAGGCGCGGTGTTTATAACAAAGGGCATGCCGTGGAAGGTCGTTAGCATAGACGAGGATGTTGTATTTGTGGAGCCCGGAGTTGATCTCGATGCCGTAGTTCCTGCATGGGAGGGAGAGGAGATCCCGGTCTCTGAAAAGGTTGCAAAGCGGTGCTTCGGGATACTGTTCGGTGATGAGAAAGCAGGTCTGGGAGATCAGACCGCCAAGGAGCTCTCCGCTTTCAGGCAGAGCCAGAAGGGCTTCTTCATGCCCAGAGAAGGCACACTTGTAATAGAAGAATTGGAAGATTACGCAATAATATATTTGCCGCTGGGAACCATGGCCAATGAATTTATCTCCAAGGTGATTTCCGGCTTTATTTCTGCAAATCTTGGATTTAAGGTAAATGCGCGGGCATCCCCTTATGCCGTAATATTGGATATGCACGGAGGGTCGCGCAAGGCAGACATTAAAAAACTGCTTTCCGGTATACGGGCCAATTATGCTGCATGGGAGCGCCTTGTGTTTTCAGAGTGGTCAGATCTGTATAGGTACAAGTTCGTGCAGATTGCAAAGCTCTTCGGTGTTGTTGAGAAGAGGGCAGGCGTTACAAGAAGCATGGCGACAAAGCTTATTAATTTTTATAAAGGTTCTGTGATAGAAGCCGAGACTATAAGGGACCTGAAGAAGAATTATTTTGACTATGAAACTGCGCTGCACTTCATAGCTTCCATTGGGACCGGAAATATTTCGATTGAAGTGTTTAGCTATGTGAACTCTCCGCTTTCGGTAGAGATAATGAGGCCTTACTTAAGGTATGGGGAGCTGCTTTCCATGAAAAGCGATCCAGACATGGAGATAGAGTATTTCCTGAACAGATTTAACTCAAGAAGCGTGATGTTCATCTGCACATACTGCGGCTTTGAATTCAGGGAAGATATCAGCATTGAAGCGGAAAAAACTATTGTTTGCCCGTCATGCGGAAGCGCCATGGTTTCGATCTCGAAAGAGAACTATCCGGAAGCGCTGAGGAAAAAATCCAGGGGCTCTAAAATGACAAGGCTTGAAAGAGATTGCTATAGGGAGATGATACGCTGCGCGGGCCTTGTCAGCGCTTATGGTTCCAGGGCGGTTGTGGCGTTGCTTACTTATGGCGTCGGGCTTGAGACGGCTTCAAGGGTACTCAGGATGATGAAAAGGGAAAATAAGGAATTTATAAAAGACCTTATATATGCCCAGAAGGAATTTGTAAGGACAAAGAAATACTGGAAAGGCTGATGCGTGATATCCTGCAAGTTATGGCATCATGCGCTTACTTCGTTCCCTAAGAGTATCGCATCTACCACTTTCACTTCAGGCGAAAGATGCATTAGCCTGACACCGCTGGCTGCCCTGCCGGTCACCCTTATCTCATTTGTGGGAAATGTTATACTCACTCCAAGCGAATTGATAAGAATTATTTTGTCATCCCTGCTTAAGAAGAGGCACTTGCACACCGGGCCTGTCTTTTGGTTTACCCTAAGGTTTATTACGCCGCTTCCTCCTCTGCTTTGCAGCCTGTATTCGTTTATGTCCGTAATCTTGCCATAGCCATTCTCGGTAATTGAAAGCATGCTGCCGTGATCGTCTGCAGCTATTATGTTCTTGGCTTTATCGCCTCCCTTTAGCCTTATGCCGCGCACCCCTGCAGCATTTCTTCCGATATGCCTGATATCGCTCTCTTCGAACTTTATTGCCTGGCCGTTTCTGGTTGCTATTATTAGATTCTTTTCCTTTGAATACATTATTACGTCTGCTATCTGGTCCCCTTCATTCAGCCTTATAGCCCTTATGCCATTAGATCTTGGACGCGAGAAAAGTGATGCCTCGGTCTTCTTCACTATGCCTTTAGACGTTAGGAATGCTATGTTGTAGTTTGTGAATTCGCTTACATTTAGCACTTTTATTATCTTCTCGTCCTTCATGTCAACAAGGTTGACTATGGCCTTTCCTTCTGAGTACCTGCCGCTTTCCGGTACATTGTAAGCCTTAATCCAGTAAGCCCTGCCGGTGTTTGTCAGGCAGATTATCAGGTCCTTGTTATTGCATGTAAGTATCTGCCTTGCATAATCGCCCTCCTTTAAGTTTATTGAGATGATGCCCTTTCCGCCTCTTCCCTGCTCTTTGTAATTCTCGAGGCCAAGCCTCTTGACGTAGCCATTGCTGGTTAGTATTATAGTAACCTTCTCATTTGTTATAATGTCCTCGTTTGTTATCTCCGCTTCTTCGTCAGTATAAACTATCTCTGTTCTCCTGGGCCTTGCGTACTTCTTTTTAAGTTCCAAAGTTTCTTCCGTGATGATGCGGTCTATCTCGCTATGATTGGTTATTACGTTGTTGTAGTAATTAACTTTTGCTTCGAGCTCTTTCTTCTCTTCTTCAAGTGAGGTGTTCTCAAGATGCGTAAGCCTGCTGAGCTTCATGTCGAGTATGGCGTTGGCCTGTTTTTCTGTGAGACTGAATCCGGACATCAGCTTAGATCTGGCTTCGCTCACCTCGTTGCTCCCTTTTATAGTTGTGATTATGGAGTCTATGCTTTCTATTGCAATCAGCAGCCCCTCCACTATATGGAGCCTTGCCTCTGCTACATTGAGCTCGTGCTTTGACCTCTTCAGGACCACTTCGCGCCTATGCTCCAGGAACGCATCTATCATCTGCACTATGTTCAGGCTCTTGAGGGCCTTTCCTATCACTGCCAGGTTTATTATCGGGAAGGTTGTTTGCAGCTGCGTGTGCTTGTAGAGCATATTCAGTATCTGCTCTCCGCTTCCTTCTTCTCTGTAATCTACAATTATCCTTATGCCGTTCTTGTCGCTTTCGTCCCTTATGTCCCTTAACCCGTTTATTACCTTGTCTTTGGCAAGCTGGGCCATGCTTTGCATGAGGTTCGACTTGTTTACGTTATATGGTATTTCCTGTATTGTTATGCGCCTGGCTTTTTCATCTATCTCCGCCTTTGCCTTTACACTAAGCTGGCCTCTCCCGTACCGGTACCCGTTCAGTGCGTTCTGCGATATCACCGCTATCCCGCCGGTAGGAAAATCAGGGCCCTTCACCACGTTAAGGATATCGTCTGAGGTGCACTCCTTTTTACCGAGTCTGAGCACCACAGCATCGCATATCTCGCCAAGGTTATGGGGAGGTATGCTGGTGGCTACCCCTACTGCAATCCCTGTAGCTCCGTTGATCAATAAATTTGGGACCTTTCCAGGAAGTATTGTGGGTTCTTCCTCAGTATCATCGAAATTGGGCACCATCCCTACTGTCTCTTTATCGAGATCTTCTAATATCTCTTCTGCAAGCCTCTCAAGTTTAACCTCAGTATATCTTTGGGCTGCAGGGGGGTCGCCATCTACCGAACCAAAGTTCCCTTGACCGTATACGAGAGTATGATTCATTGCAAAATTTTGGACCATATGTGCAATTGCATCGTATATCGCCATGTCTCCGTGTGGGTGATATTTGCCCATGCAATCACCCACAATCCTTGCGCTCTTCTTGGTTGGCTGGTTGTAGAAGTTCTTGAGATTATACATGGTAAATAATATCCTGCGCTGCACTGGCTTCAGGCCGTCCCTGGCATCGGGTATGGCCCTGCCTATTATTACGCTCATTGCGTAGTCTATATAACTCGATTGGAGTTCGTCCTCTAACTTGGTCTGCACTATTTCTTGCATGTTTACACATCAAGCGACTGCACAAGTTCGGCATGCTCGTGAAGAAATTTCCTTCTAGGCAGAACTTCTATGCCCATGAGTATATTGAAGAGCTCTTCTGCTCTCTGCGCATCGGAAATTAGGATCCTTTTGAGCTTCCTGTTCTCCGGGTTCATTGTGGTCTCCCATAACTGCGATTCGTTCATCTCCCCCAGCCCTTTGTATCGCTGTAAACCATCTAGATCTCCAAGCTCCTTGCGCTTTGCGTCTAGTTCGGCGTCGCTGTAGCAATAATAGACATTTTTGCCTTTTGTTACCTTATATAGCGGCGGAATGGCGGCATATACGTAGCCCTGCTCTATTATCTTGCGCATATACCTGTAGAAGAATGTAAGCAGAAGGGTGCGGATGTGGCTTCCATCGACATCGGCATCCGTCATTATTATTATTTTTTTATATCTTATCGAATCTGCGTTAAACGTCTCGTTTATGCCTGTGCCGAATGCTGTTATCATTGTCTTTATCTCTGCGTTATCGAAGACTTTTTCGAAGCTGGCTTTTTCCACGTTGAGTATTTTACCGCGGAGAGGCAATATTGCTTGTATAGTTTTATCCCTTCCCTGTTTGCTTGATCCTCCTGCGCTCTGCCCTTCAACTATAAAGAGCTCTGTTTT
The DNA here is from genome assembly GCA_021803245.1 of Microcaldota archaeon. Lineage (GTDB taxonomy): Archaea > Micrarchaeota > Micrarchaeia > Micrarchaeales > CABMGC01 > JAJZND01. The sequence continues at coordinate 20,675 of JAJZLT010000013.1, read as the reverse complement.
TTCTGGATCATCGAGTATGCAGTCTGCAAGCTTGCCCGGGAGGACAGCACTGTCGAATATGCTCTTCTTCCTTGCCATCTCCCGTGCTTTCCTGGCGCTATCGCGCGCGCTTGCGGCCGCATATATTTTGCCTACAAGGGATTTTGCGTCGGCAGGGTGCTCTTCCAGGTATCTTGAAAGAAAAGAGTATACATCGGTTTCTACAAGGCTCTTGATGTAGGCGTTCCCTAGTTTCTCTTTTGTCTGCCCTTCAAATTCAGGGTTCTGCATCAGTACGCTTATGACAGCAGTAAGACCTTCCCTTGTGTCTTCTCCGGTTATTTTTACTTGGGATTTGAAGTTGAGCTTGTTCCGTTCTATATAGTTTAGAACGGCGCGTGTTACTCCGGAATAGAACCCCGAGAGATGCGTTCCGCCTTCTCCGGTCTTTATATTGTTCACGAATGATTCTATCTTTTCCTCGTATGAATCAGTATATTGAATTGCAAACTCTATTATTGTCTGCCCTTCCTGCCGATTTGACCATATTATCTGCGTGAGGGGGGTCTTATCCTTATCCAAGAACTTTATGAACGCAGGTATACCCTCGTTTGTTTCGTATTTCTGGACGTCGTGCGCTCCGAATCTGTCATCGATAACAATTATGTCTAGTTTTGGCTTCAGGAATGATGTGTATCTGAGGCGTTCTGTGAGCATGCCCGAATCGAAGGTTAGCACGCTGAAAATCTCCTTGTCCGGCTTGAACTTTACAGTTGTGCCTGTCTCATTAGTATCCCCGAGAACCTCAACTTTTGACGTAGGAATTCCTTTACTGTATGTCTGCTTGTAGATGTGCCCGTTACGCTTTACTGTAACTTCGGTGTAAACTGAAAGCGCATTTACTACTGTGAGGCCAACTCCGTGAAGGCCGCCGGATATCTTATATACATCGCTATTGAACTTCGCTCCCTTGTGGAGTGTTGTCATTATAACTTCCAGGGCACTTTTATTGTATTTCTCCATCATATCCACAGGTATGCCTCTTCCGTCATCGATCACTTCTGCTATGTCCCCATCGGCGTCCTGAGAGAGCTTTATGGTTATGCTTTTGCAATAGCCGGCATCTGCTTCGTCTACAGAGTTGTCTATCACTTCATAAAGCAGGTGTATTACGCCTGCGGCTCCTGTTGAACCTATGTACATTGAGGGCCTTTTCCTTATCCCCAGGGCCCCTTCAAGAACGATTATTTTTGATGAATCATATGTTTCTGCTTCTGCTGGCATATCTTATCAACTAGAGGGTGTGCCATAATCATTTGTTTTAAAGAGCTATAAACCTTTTCAAAGCCTTTTTAAGACGACAGAATTGGAAGTGCGGGTTCTGCACGCCTTTCTGCCTTTCCCTATCATTTCCAATAGTTATTTGCATGTTTTATTTGAAGGAAAACGGTGTTTGGTTTCATTAATATAAACCTTTTCAAAGCATATAACTATGCTTAATTCTAAAAGTAATCCGCCTTACCATGGGTCCGTAACTCAGCCTGGTCAGAGTGGCTGGCTCTTAACCAGCAAGTCGTGGGTCCGAATCCCACCGGGCCCGTTTTAATGTTTTCGTAAGAAATTTGGCGTAAAGGACAACGGGAGGTGCCCCGCCGCGCGTTTTGGTGCGTTGCTGGATTCGGCGTCTGCCTGCCCGGGAGAGTTCCGGCGTTCTGTTGTAAATATCCTACTTATCCGTCAGTTTTAACACAAGGTATTTATATGTGAATTACCATAATTTAATTACTACTCTTCCGAGGCGCTCCTATGAATAACAAAAAAATGCAATCAGGATTAAAGCATGTTTTAAAAAAAAGCAGCATTAGTTTGAAGGCGGGTAAGAAGGGCCTCCGCCCTAAGACAGCTAAATTAAAAATTATAAATAAACCGGCCGCGCACTCCGCCCAAGGAAAAAAGACCGCAACAGTTCGGAAAGAAAAGGCCGCTAAGGCAGATGCGAATGCTTCGGTACGGGCAGCCGCAATAGCCGAAAACATACTAAAGCAGAACCTCGCTGATGTGCGTAGCATAATAGCAAACAACACCTTCCATGATTATATATCGAAGAATGTAGGGAGCAGGGCCAACGACATATTAATGGAACTTAGCTACGGCCCCTCTGTGGATGAGAAAATGGCCGAAAAGCTTAATATAAAATTAAACGAAGCCAGAAGAATGCTGAATTTGCTTAACAACTACGGCATAATAAGATATCTGGTGGACAAGGACAAGAAAGGCTGGCTCACGTTTAGATGGTATATAGACAGCGGCTCTGTGACAGAATTCAACAAAAAAATCGCTTCCATATCGGAGCATGCGGTTCCGGCACTTCCTAAAAACTGCAACGATTTCTTCATGTGTGAGGTATGCTATCCCTCACAGCACATAATCTTCCCGTTCGACGTCGCTTTCGAATCTGATTTCTTGTGCGAATGCGGCAAGAGCCTGAAGATGCTTACCAGAGAAGAAGCCGAATCGGTGGCTGTCCAGGGCAGATGAACAAACAGCGAGGTAGGGTAGCTCGGAGTGCCCGCCGGGCTCATAACCCGGAGATCGGTGGTTCAAATCCACCCCTCGCTATTCAAACAGCGAAGCACCCCGCATTTCCACTATTCGGCCTGCTTTATATTATGTTTCTTATAAATAATACAAATACTAATAATATATTGGTAAACAAACCTTAAAATTAGTGGAAATGAACCGTGGTAGCAGATGGCTGATGAAGAAAAGATAGAAGAACTATTCGATAAGTTAGACAAAGAGAAGAAAACAGGCGAGCTTCTGCCATTGCCGAAAGATTTTTATAAAAGAGTAAGGGAAAAGATATATGTAAGCGGCAGAACAGACAACGCAGGATTTTCAACTACCAGCGCAACGAAACTAGTCGAATCGCTAAAAGCCCGCAGAATCCAGAAAATACTCACGCACCTGGCCTATGGGAAGCAGATACCGGTGCAGGTACCGGAGGAGGAAGAACTCCTTTACACACAAATCAAAAAACTCGTCGAACAAGAGCAAGGGAATAAAAACAAGATAAAAATAAAGATAATTTCAGAAATACCGGAGATATCTACGCCATACGGCAAAAAGATAGGCCCGTATAAACAAAACGAAGTAATAGAAACCAATGACAAGCAAGACATAGAATTCATACTCAACAACAACATAGGAGAAACAACAAACTAGGATGATGTTATGAAAATAGAGAAGGAAGTAAGGACATTCTGTCCTAACTGCAACAAGCATACGGATCACATAGTCAGAAACGTATCTAAAGGAGCACAGCGTGGCCTAAGCAAAGCAACCAGGCGCCACAACCGCGCAATTAGCGGCTATGTGGGAAGCGTAGAGCTCAAGATACATCCCAAAAAGCTCGGGAAGAGGCAGAAAGTCCTCCTCGAATGCAAGGTATGCAAAAAGAATGTCGAAAAGGTATTCCCAAAAAGAACAAAGAAGAAAATAGAGATTAAGAAATAGGTGTTAAAAGTTGATTATTAAAAAAAGTATGCCCAAAACCGGCGAACTTGTACTGATCAAGATTAAGAAGATAATGCCACACGGCGCATACTGCGAACTCACCGAATACGGGCTAGATGCTTATCTGCCCATATCAGAAATAGCTTCCGGCTGGATAAAAAACATACACGAATTCCTCAAAGAAGGGCAGAAAGACGTAGGCAAAGTGCTTCAGGTAGATCCGCAGAAGAGAACTATAGACGTTTCTCTTAAAAAAGCCACACCCCGGGAAAAAGAGGCGAAGAAAAGCGAATTTGGTCTTGAAAATAGGGCAGAACATCTATTTGATCAGGCTATTACTCTCTCCAAGACAGAGGCCGAGAAGGATAAAATAAAGGAAGAGGTAGCAAAGAAGTTCGCTACATACTCGGAGTTCCTAAATAAAGTTGCCGAAAACCATAATCTGATAGAAGGCATAGTCTCAAACATCGAGTTCAGAAAATCATTCCTAGACATAGTGGTAAAGAACATAAAGCCAAAGAAATATGAGGTTTCTTATCTGCTGGAGATGAGGCTTACTAATCCTGCAGCGAATATAGAGACCATAAAGCAGGCACTATTGGAGATAGCAAAGCAGGGAGTCAAGATAATATATCTTGGAGCGCCTCGGTATAGCTTGCTGTCCGAGGATAGCAGTTATCCTAAAGCGGAGAACAAAATAAAGGAGGCCAACAAGATATTAAATAAATATGCGAAACAAATATACTTCAACATAAAGGAAGATAAGGCGAAAACATGAGAAAGACCACCATTTTTTATAATAAAAAACTAAAGCTTAAGGATCCGATAATGGTGGTAGGGCTTCCGGGAATAGGCAGCGTAGGCAGTATGGTCGCCGAGCATATTAAAAATGAAATGAAGGCAGAGAAATTTGCATCGCTTTACTCGCCATATTTTCCGCATCAGGCAATCATGCAGAGGAATGGCGGACTGCGCCTTGTAAACAACAGGTTTTATCACTTCAAGAATAAGGAAGGAAGGAGCATAGTGCTCTTGGTAGGAGATACGCAGGCAGGAACTCCAAGGGGGCAGTACGATGTAAATGAAAAGATAGTAAGATTCATGAAAAAGTTCAACAGCAAGTACATTTATACTATAGGCGGATACAGCGCAGGCCCGCAATACGTGCAGAACCCAAGGGTCTTCGGCGTTGCAACCAACAAAAAGACAATAAACGAACTTAAGAAATTCGGCATAATATTCGGGCACGCGTCCGGATCCATTTGGGGGTCAGCAGGCGTAATACCTGCATTCTCAAAGCTTCACGACATAAACAGCGCGTGCATTATGGGCGAGACCGGGCTTTTAGAAATAGACGCCAACGCCGCAAAGGCAGTCCTTAAGGTAATGATGAAGCTCCTCTCAATAGACATAAATCTGGAAAATATAGATAAAATAAAGAAAGAGACAGAGAAGATACTCAAGAATCTTCAGGAGGAGCAGGCGAGAGCAATGTCCGGAGAGGCAGGCCAGGCACCCTCAAAGGAGAATATGACATATATAAGATAAGTGCACGCTTTTCAGCCTGCAAGAAACATGGGCCTGGCCTATAGGGCCACATATACAAGTGCAGCAAAAGCAGCAGCAGTAATCGCGCAGGCTATGTTTGAAGTATACTTATTCCCGATCCCTTTCTCTTCGAAGAAGCCAAAGACGGAATCGAAAGTATCTCCTATAAGACCTGCTGCCGCAGAGAGAAGTATGATCTCAATCCCGAACTGCATCAGAGACATGCTTATAAGGTAGGATCCAAGAAGGCCTACGATGAATCCGACCGCCGAAACGCCGCCAGAAACTCCCGGTTTGACCTCTTTCATGGAAAGGAGCATGCGAGGCCTCCCAAACAGCACCCCGACCTCGCTAGAGAATTTATCTGCTGTTGCTCCTGCCACGCTGGCAACATACGCGATGATTATTACATTGGCAGGTATGTTCAATGAAGCAACGCCATTGTAATAATACAGCGCAGCGGCGAGCAACGGCACAATTCCGTTAGCAAAGACGTTTTTCCAGCCTCTGGCTTTCTCATACAAGCGCATAGCCTTTTTCTCATCTTTCCTGAATTCAGTCACAAATGCCGAGGCCACAAGGAAGAAAAGTATGACAGCAAGGAAGAAGAGTCCATAATTACCTCCAAAGTAGAAAATAAGGACCCCAAAAACAATTGCAAGTACAACTCCGAATGCATCAAGAGTAAGGAAGGTCTTCATTATTACCGGTTATAAATGCTCGCCAAATGCTTAAAAGCCATTAACCCTCTTCCTGTATAAAACAGGAATATAAAAAAAGTTATAAGAATAAGCAAGATTTATAAACTTAACCTGCAATATATTAACTACGGGTTCTACAGAGGAAGGGTATAACTGGTCGCCTTGCCAGCGCGCGTTTACGCGCACTGGCCTCTTCCTTTTTTCTAATTTTTGTAATTCAAATGTGGCTATTTATACTTTTGTATAGATATTTTTAATGTAACGTCTTATACTAGTGATTCTCAATGGCAAAGGAAAAAAGCATAAAGGAAATAGAAGACCTGCCGGGAATCGGCCCTACAACAGCAGAAAAACTAAAAGAAGCCGGCTACACCACCCTCGAAAAGATAGCAGTCTCGTCGCCTCACGAACTCGCAGAATTGTCAGGCATGAATGTCGAGAGTGCCAAGAAAGCCATAGAAGCAGCACGCCAGTCCACAACAATAGATTTCAGCACAGGCACACAGGTATATGAGAACAGAAAGGCGCTAGGGAGGGTCACTACCAATGCCAAGGAGCTCGATGAACTTCTTGGAGGCGGAGTCGAAGCAAAATCAATAACTGAGGCATATGGGAAGTTCGGCTCAGGCAAGACGCAGCTCGGATTTCAACTGGCAGTAAATGCCCAGATGCCATTAGGCAAAGGAGGGCTTGACGGAAGAGTGCTGTTCATAGATACAGAAGGAACATTCCGCCCGGAGAGGATAGAGCAGATAGCAAAGGCCGCAGAAATGGATCCCCAGGCCGCACTTGATAATATACTGGTAGTCAGGGCAGAGAACACAGAGCAGCAGATACTTACTATAGAGCGGGCAGACAAGGCGATAAGAGACAACAATATAAAAATGATCATTGTTGATTCGATGATGGCGCTCTTCAGATCTGAATTCCTAGGAAGGGGTGCCCTTGGAGAGAGGCAACAGAAACTGAATGCGCACATACACAAGCTTCAAAGTCTTGCAGACACGTATAATCTTGCAGTATACTTCACAAATCAGGTGATGGACAATCCCGGGATACTCTTCGGAGATCCCACCACTCCGGTAGGCGGCAATATAATTGCGCATGCTGCTACGACGCGCCTGTATCTTAGGAAGAGCAAGGAAGAAAAGAGAATAGTCCGCCTAGTTGATTCGCCCAGCCAGCCGGAAGGAGAAGCCGTCATAAAGATAACGCAGAACGGCATAAGAGATTAATTGTATGCTACTCCTTATAGGCCTTGGACTTGAGTCTAAAGATATTTCGGTAAAGGGGCTTGAAGCTTTAAGGCGTGCATCCAAAGTTATCATTGAGAGATACACCACTCCCATAGGTGACGAATATGTCGAATACCTGGAGAAGGAGTTAGGCAAGAAGTTAGTCATGGCAGAAAGATCTGACCTTGAGGAGAATTTGCGCAGAACAGTAGAAGAGGCCAAAGGGTCGGATCTCGCCATCCTTATACCGGGGGACCCTCTGATAGCCACAACACACAGGATAATCATCGAAGAGGCAAGCTCGCAGGGAATAGAAACAGAAGTTATTCATGCAGCTTCGATCTTCACCGCAGCTATCGGCGCATCCGGTCTGGATGTATACCGGTTCGGACCCACAGTGACAATACCCTTCTGGCACCAGAATTATACGCCCACTTCTTTTCTTGAGGCTTTAAGCAGGAATTTATCTGCGAAAGAGCATACGCTCATTCTGCTGGATATAAATCCTCAGGAGGGCAGGACGATGGAAATAGGCGAGGCTCTCTCAATCATAGAAAATGCTTCGGCCAAGGTCAAGAGCAGGGTCATAAATCCAGATACTAAAATAATTGTACTTGCAAATGTAGGTAAAAAAACGGAGAAAGTCATATATTCAAGCATAAAATATCTTAAGAGCGACGCCAAGATAGAGAGTGTTCTCAAAAATAAGTCGCTCTGCCTGATCCTTCCATGCACTCCTACTTTCGCAGAAGCAAGATTCATCTCGCGCTTTGAGAGGGAGTACTCCAGTATCTCGTAGTGTAAACAAGAGACGCAAGCCCGAATCCTTCAACAAACCAGACGCTGATGAACCTGAAGAAGATGGTAATTGCAGAGGCCAGGCCAAACGTGATTCCAAGCGCAGGGAAGAATAGAGTGAGATATCCTATAAGTGCACCGTCAGTGACACCCAGCGTAGCCGGTATTCCTGTAATCAAACCTATCAACAGCGACGAAGTGTAGATAAAGATTACTATGGGGAAATCCGAGAGCCCAAGGTTAACCCCGAAGCTCAGTATTACCAGGAAAAGTGCCGCACCATTCATTATCTCGGCTGTTATGGTAAATGGGAGGGAATATATGTACGCGCCTTTACCAAGGAGGCTCTTGTTCCTGAAATAGAGCTCTCCGCTCTTGAAAAATTTCCTGAGCCATCGTATGTGGCCGAATTTTCCCTTAATGTACTGGAAAGGGCCTTTATTGTAAAGGAAAAAGAAAGGAAGGAGCAGAAGTATTGTAAAAAGCACCGATTCAAAGACAAATCTATTTACCAGGAAAGAGGCAAATAGCGCAAGAGATGCGAAGCCAAGAAAGTCAGTAAAGATATCAGCTACAATGGCAGGGAATACTTTGGTAAACCGAGCATTCGATACCTTGCCAATCGTATATGAAGCAATACTCCTCCCCCACCTGCCGGGGGTAATATCCATCGAGTACATAGAAAGGTATATCATCAGATTCTTGGCCCTGCCTATCCTGACGCCGAGCTTATTAAGGTATAACCCCCATTTGGGAAACCTGAGCAGGTAGCCTCCGAACAATATCAGTATTGCACCTGCATAGTAAGCTACATTTATCGAACTTATTTCCAGTGCGAAGCTTCTAAAGCCCTCATTTGCAATCGCAAAAAGAGCTATAATCATAAAGATTGCAAAGCTTGCCGCTAGTATTATGAAAATGGTATGTTCTGCCTTCTTAACGTGCCTTCTGTAGTCACCAGCCACATCCACGCCGTCTTCTACCGCATCAAACGCCACTGAAACCTACCTGCATTTATCCATGCAAAATTATTTACTGAATTTTATTATTCTTCTGGAAGCCGCCTCTTTGCTCGCGCTGAGGAGTGCAACGAAGCTATGTTCATGGTAATCCGTAAATATGTATCCTGTCTTTTCAGCTATTTCCTTTGCAAATCCCAATATCTCCTCTTTCCTTGGCATCTGATTATAAGAGAGACCGCGGCTTTCAGATCTGGCACCTCCAACGTATGCGAATCCCTTCACTTCAACGTAATCTGGCCTGCCGATCTTCACCAGATCCGCATAGCCTTCTGCATCAAGCATGTTAAGGCCCTTCACAAGCGTAAGCCTGAATACCCTCCGTGTCTTGATGGTCGAGAAGATGCGCAGGAACTCAAGGAAGTTGTCCCATGTAGCAGAAAGGTTCTTTGGCCTGGTAACCTTTCCATAAATTTCCTTGTTTGGTGCCTGCACTGACACATAGAGCTGGGTAGGCAGCACAGTAAGCTTCTTAATGGCGTTTACCATTGTCCCATTCGTAACCAGAAATGTGCTTATCCCATTCCTATGAAATTCTTCTATCAGCTGGTTCATCTTAGGGTAAAACAGCGGTTCGCCAGTAAGGCTGAGGGCCACGTGGGCAGGATCATTTGCCTCTTCCCATCTTTTAAGGCTAACGTCTTCATGGCCTTTATAACCGCTGACTATCCTCCGATGTTCATTTATCAGACCCTGGACTATCTCCTTAGGGTCGTCCCATTCCTTCAGCGCATTAAGCTCGTTCCACTTGTACCCTTTCTCCTCAGGTATTATTCTCCAGCAAAAGCTGCATCCAAGGTTGCAGCCTATGGCAGTTGTGGCCTGTATGCACCTCCAGCTCCTTATGCCATAAAATCTGTGTTTGTAGCAACTCTCTCCTTCTTCGCTCATGCTGCTTGCAGTGTAATTGCATATCTTGGTAGCTGAATGCCTTCCTACAAAGTGGTAGCCCTGCTTCCGCATCGTTGCTGCAAGGCCTTCAGGAACATTTGGCGCAGCACCAGTATCATCCGCCTCCGCGTAAATCTGCTTTTCCTCCTGCATCTGACCACTCTTTATATTGTTTATCAAAGCAATCTTATAAATTACTTGATTAAATACTTATATGCAGCTTATAAAGGCGGAAAAACACCGAACAAATATAAACAGCCTGATTGCATGCTTGAACTCAAATACGTTTCACACGATACTATAGTGGTGGAAGACCAGTCAAGCAAGGATATACTATCAAAAGGATTTTTCGGAGTGCAGTCAAAACATGAGCTTAGACTAAGCCTCAACGAGGCACTTTATCTTGTGGATGTAAGGAATGCGGCCTGCCTTAGGAAAGGCAGCCAGATGTCGTTCAATGAGCTTGCTTCCGGCCATTGGAGTTCAAAGAAATTCATAGCAAAATACTTTACCTACAAGGACTGGAGGGAGCGCGGCCTTATAGCCAAAGCCATAGATTCAGAATACAAAGAGCCGAACAAGAATCCAACAAAGGCATATCCTGGTTCATCAATAAAGCTACCGGCCTACACGGTCAGCGGCACTTTCTACAAGGCTGATCTCACCACCATACTTGACGACAAAGAGAAGGGAAGGGAACTTTACGATAGCCTGTGGCTAGGGCAATACGGCTCTTACAAGACTGCAGACCATGGCACGCTGAATAAGCTGGATCTTTACGAAACCCTCTTCCTGATCGAGAAGAAGGTATTGAAGCTGGACAACATGGACAAGTCCGGCCTCATGCGGTATGTGCGTTCAAGGAGAAGCGACTACCTAAAGCTCTACGATGTCTACAAGGACTGGCGTGAGAAAGGATACATAATAAAGACGGGATTCAAGTTCGGCACCCATTTCCGCGTCTACTTCCCCGGCGCAAGGCCCATGGGACGCGAAAACCAGGGATGGGTGCACTCAAAGCATGTGATACATGTCTTTCCAAAAGAGACCACATTGCTTATTTCAGAATGGGCGCGTGCGATACGCGTAGCACATTCAGTAAGGAAAACGTTCATACTTGCCGTTCCCGGGAAGACCAAAGAAAAGAAGGTGGAGATAGATTTCATACTGTACCATAGAAAGAAAGGAGACGCAGACAATCCGGGCAACTCCGCGCCAAGGTATGCGATGCTCTCGCTCAGTGAAGAAGAGCACATAGGGGGAGCGGAGCTCGCCAGCGCAATAGGCATCGCAAGGGGCATGAAGATGGAGCTTGTAATCGCAATAGCAGACCGCGAAACTGCAGTCACATATTACAAGGTCAGGCAGATTAAATTGCCTGGCAGCGACGCAGAGTATTACGAAATAGACTGGATGCAGCCCTAGATTTCCGCTATTATGCGCAGACAGGAAGTTTTAAAATATCTGCCATACACATAATTACGGCGATACTATGAAGTTGTCGGAGATATACAGGATGGATATTTACAGCGACTCAGGGCAGTACCTCGGCGAGGTTCAGGATCTGATACTTGATCTAGAAAAGGGCGAAGTGAGCAGGCTGCTTACTGTTCCATGGAAGAATGCCAAGGGAGAAGTCAACTCTTTGATAAAGAAGAAGAGCATACTCTATAAGAGCGTTAAGAACGTAGGAGATGTTGTTCTTGTCTCTGCCCCTGCGAGCGGGAGTTACGAGGCAACTGCAGCAACCCGCGAAGAGCTAAACGACCTGGAAAGGTAGGCAAGCTTTTCACGCTTAGGCTTATTTCTTATCCGCCCAATTTACTTTATTACCTTGGGCACCTTTACTCCTTTTTGGCCAAGATAGGCTCCCGCATAAGCATTCTTTACCCTGTTTAGCGTCGTAGCGAAGATCACGTGCGCAAAGCGCGTATCCGGCTTCAGCATTATCGCATTCGAAGAGCTATTAAGCACCTCAAGCGTTACTGTACCTTTAAATCCGGCATCTATTATGGTGGGAGGCATTATCAATCCATGTCTGGCCCATGTGCTCCTCAGCTCAACGAATCCCACCATATTGTCCGGCACTTCAATGTATTCTATCGTGGAAAGCAGAACCTGCTCCCTGCTCTTTATCACAAGCTTGTCAAGATCCTTCTCAACAACATACTCAATGTTCACATCGCCAGGTTTGTACGGGTCAAGGACAAAGTCGGCATCCAGATCAGGGTTGTGGCGCCCTATTTCCCTGTCAAGGCGCATGTCCAGCCCGTTTTCGCGTATTATCTCCTTGCTGAAAGGCCTGATTACAATGCGTCCTTCCTCAATGGCGTGCTCCAAGTCATAGTCAGATAATATCATTACAACACCGTTTCAATACCATATTTCCTGGCTAAGCATATAAGCATAGACCGCGTAGTTGAAAATATCCATAAGCGTATCTTCCACGCTTTCGGCAACTTCGGGAGCCCTGCTCTTTAGATTATTGACCCTGCTGAGCTTGTCGCTTATCCTTACCACAATTCCTATCGTATCGTATCTCAGCAAATTGTCAGACCCGTAATCCCTATTCTTCCTGACCCCAAGCTCAAAGCAGCCTTCTGATATCCCGTGCGGGTCCTTTCCGGTGTATATTGCCGCGCATGTAAGGGCATGCTGCGCTACCTGCTCAAAGAACATCACATCATGCGAATCCTTTATCGTCTCGCTGCTTCCGAACCTTTTCCAGAAGTGGGAGCTCATCTCGCTTAATGCAGCATCATAATCCGTGCCTGAATGGACATACCCTGCCAGTACGCTATCTATGCTTCTCCTGAAGTTGCCTCTCCAGCTTACAAATTTTTTCATATCCTCCATGGAATCAACTTCAGACTACATGCTTTTGTGCAATATATATTATTTTGCCCATGCCCTTTTTGCCCTGCTGCCTGGGCCAGATACCTTTTATATATCTGCTAGATTAATTATGAGAATAGTCAATGCTCCTGTCGTCTAGCTCGGCCAAGGACGTGGGGCTTTCAACCCCGCAACCCGGGTTCAAATCCCGGCGGGAGCATTTTAATACGGATCCCATATAAGCACCATAAATGTTATCGATGAGAAGGGCCGAGCGAAGTAGACAACCGGCTTGATTTAAATACCGGACGCGATACTTCATAAGCAACCGGATACGCTGCGGTCAAGCCAATGCATTATAACGCACAGGAAGATGTACTGCTCTTAGCCTGTCTTTATCCAATCTGCCGAAGCATGACAAAACAAAATCCTATTTCAAGAGCCACTCTGGCGACGACTCCGCACCTGTGCGTTCTTTCTGGCCGCAAGCGGTGCAGGAACTGCTGTCATCTTGCTGACATCCTATTTTATTGATCAGCAAAGAAGCACTTAGCCTTTCGTCTCTGCGAATCTTCTTATAATTTCATAGAGTACAAAGAGGAAGAGCAGGGCTATAAGCAGTTCAAGTATAAAGAGGACATCGCTTCGGCTTATCCCGTACCTGTTCAGCAGACCAAGCAGGTTTGATACTCCTGCTGTGATGTTCCCCTTTATATTGCCTATCGGGTTTGCCGCAGTGGGAAAAAGCGTTGCATTGAGCGTTTCCAATCCGGTAGAATTGCTTACCCCGTTTGCTATGTCCGGAAGCGTTCCTGACAATATAAAATCGTTTAGCGGATTGTTTCTGCCTGCAGACGCATGCGCATGGTTCCCGTACTTCAAAATAGCTATGTTTCCTGCATCCTCCGCGGTATCAGAGCCGAAGGTGAAGACAGACGGGAAGGCTACCATGGCCCCTGTAGAGTTATAGTAATATAAGCTTAAGTTTGCGGCAATAGAATTGAAATAGGCATAGGCCCCCTCCCCCTCCCCTCCAAATACAAATTCAGCGTCATAGTAATTCAGATTGTTGTTTTTCAAGTTTGTTCCGTAATATGGGGTAACCAGAAGATAAGCGCTCTCTGCCGAAACATTTATTGTAACATTATCGTAATAGTAAATCCCTTTAGATGTGTAGTATCCAAATGCCGCGTATGGTCTTCCTTCATTAACGCCTACTCTTATTACCGGCGCAAATTTTATAGGCAACCTGTAGCTGCCGGTCTCTGTCCCGTATCCGTAGAAATTTCTTCCGGAGAGTTTGCCCCCTGCTGTCAAATTGTTGTTGTAGAGCATACCGTTTCCGGATAAAGAGCCATTGTAAAGCCCATTGTTTTCGTATGTATAATTCCATATATTGTCTGCAATATAATAAGAGTGGTTCTCAGTATCAACATCCAGAACATTCTGCAGCCAGTAGTCATATGCTCCATGCGGGCTTACTATATGCAGCACAGCATTGAGCTGAAGGCTAGCGCCATACCTGGAGGTTTCCGGAGGAGGAGATGGATCGTAGGCGCTTATAGAGGTTATATTCGCATAGCCTCCTATCACGTCTGTCTTTACGGTATAAGGCACAAGAGTTCCTGAGACATTGTATAAGCCATAGCTCACCATGCCTGCCGGATATGGCTCTGAGAAATTTTGCGTAGAAAAAGGGTTTACCAATGAAGGAGTATTCAAAAGCCCAACATAAGCCTCATCGCTGCCGGATGTGCTAAGCCTGAGGGTATAATTGCCTCTATCCAAGTAGAACAGCATCGAGGTATTTGTCATGCCCAGCGTACCGGAATAACCGCCAACTTCAAATTTTACATTTTCCAAACTGGCTACAGTTAAGTTTGTTTTGCTGTAGTTCGAGATGCTAAATGAATCTGAATAGGTGTTGTTTATGCGTATTATTTTTCCAGCATTCTTCGGAGCACCAAACGCGTAGAAAGCAATCCCTGCGGCCCCGTTCTCCGGAGTCAATATCACCGAATAGCTCCCGGCATTGCTAGGTATATCATAGATTCCTGATGACCCGACTATTTCACTGTATACCGGGGAAACACTCCCGCCATTTTCATAACTGTAGAATTGGCTTGCAGGTATGATCTCAAGTTTTACCGGGCCTGTTATATTCAGTGCTGTAATTATGTCATACGGCGAGGACGAGCTGACATTCGCCCATGTAAACGAGCCGCTTCCGACTTGCAGTGCCATCGGAACCGATGCTGCAAATAGCAATGACGCAAGCGCATAAATCAGAACTGTTGAAAAGCGCATAAAATTAAATGCCCGCAAATATTTAAAATGGGGTAAGCGGTAAATACGGTTATAACCAGGTTAAGTATTTTTATACAGATAAAAGGCAGAAGAGCAATAAGTATATAAATATATTGTATCAAATGGATTCTGTGTTAGGGTGCCTATTTATTATCCCCACCAAATCCCATTACACCCTAACATATTCTACTTACAATAAACGTGCTGTAGCCCAGGCCATATCCTGATAATCTTCAATGCGAGATTAGCAGCAGGATAAGGTTGCCGAAGGCCAGCGAGATAATCACACCAAAGAAAGTAAAGAGCGCCAACGGCACAGCATTCCTGTATACGGGCAGCTTCTTCTCAGAGTTTATTATATCGTGCTTTAGCTTCTTTGTGACAAGCCTGCCAAAATTCTGCGAATGTTTTTTGAAATACGCTATATCTTCTTTCTTCATCAGGTTTACCGCTATCATATCTCCCTCATCAAGCTCGTCTGGCCCTAGCATTGAAATCATCCTTAGGTTTATGAGCCTGTCAAACGCCACAATAATGCAGGAGGGCACGGCTATCAGAAGTACCAATATGGAAGAGACAAGCCCGATACCCTCCAGGATCCAGATAAATGCAAGTAAGAGCATATATGCGAGGAAGAGTACAAGTGCGGAGAAGACCTGGCGCATCGAAATTTTGTACCCTTTCTCAAGCGGGCTTTTCTTTGCCAGGAATAAGTAGTATACAATTATGGAAACCAGCATAACATACGCCGTGGCTATAAACACCGAGAACATGAAAGGCAGCTGCACCCCGCTTATCGCACTGCCGAGCAACGCCGGGAGAGGCTGAATAGGCAGTATAAGGCTTATGGTCATGAATTCAAAGAAATCGCCCGCGCCCATGAAACCAAGCCTGTAGATGAAATAGCCTACTGCTCCAAGCACCAGGGCAATAAGAACGCTGACTATCATAACATGCAGCGGGTAGAAGAGCGTAGAGACAAAACCGACAGCGAGAGCTCCGTAAACAAAAGCGTTAGGCACATTCCTTTTGTTGAACGTATCGAAAATGGCGTAAGCTAATGCTATCGCGAGAAGCAGCACAAGACGTATCTGATAAACGTACATATCCAGTCCAGAATGAATAATAAGAAGGCTAAATATTATTATATGTAATAGAAGGGCAGCCCTTGCAGATGCAGAAATACCCTTCCAATAAATCTGCAATAATCGTTGAGTTCGTGGTTCGAAGAAAAGATTTAAATATCTTGCACTTTCTAATCTTCTTGTAGCGGATATACATGCAAAACATCTGGCAGATAAGGTGTACGATACACACGTCATTGCCAGCTGTAGCTAATATAGGCATGTATAATATGTTTATAGGCCACCGCTGCATAAGGGCATAAAGTTCTTCTAACTCTTTTTTCTGGTGCTCGTATGCAAGTGGTAAAAACGCTAGTTAGAGTTGCGCAAGTCGCAAATGCTCCTGTTGAGATAAGTGTCAGCGAGAAGGAGTTCGTTCTTATCTCAGAGATAGGGCTAGATCAGATTCCCACAGCAACAAGTTTTGTGGAGTTCATAGCTTCAAACTACGGTGCCTCTCCAAGCGGGATCTGGTACACGCTAAAGATTCTCAAGAAGAAAGGCCTTATCGATTTCATGGAAAAAGGAGAAGGGTACAAGCCCCTCTCGCTTACAAACAAAGGCGTAGCATATTTCAGAAGAATAAGTCTGGCTAAGAGGAAGGAAGTGCAGCCTATCCACATTAATGCAAGGATAGGCATTGCAGGTCCTGCTCTGTAGCCTAGGGGTAAGTTGGTAAATATGTCCGGGAAAAATGGAAGTGCTTCGATTCAGGGCGATTTCGCCCTGGATTACGCCTTCCGGTAGATGTTAAAAGGCGACCAAATGATTACCAGCATAAAAGAACCTGCGCTCAAGAGTGAGGCCACCGCAAGTATAAAATTAAGGGTTAAAAACCCTGAAGACCTAAGGAGACTCCAGATGCTATTCAGGAGGCCGATAACAGTGCCTGCATCCGTGCAGCAGCGTGCATCAGTAGATAAAAACTACGACATAGATCTTGAGACCGCATTGATGCGGTACGATGCCCAAAGAACACTGCGTTCTGGCTCATGGAAAACCGCAAAGCAATAAACATTCATTCAGCTAGAAACTTCACAAACTTTTTAGTAGACTCCCTGAGCTCTCCCAGCGTGCCTTCATTGATTATCATATAATCGGCCAGAGCGAAGGCCTCTCCTACTCCCCACTTAAGCTCTACCCTATCCCTCCATACAAGGCTTTCGTAATCCTTCATGTCATAAGCCAGCCCTCTCTTTTTCAGCCTTTCGAACCTTGTCCTTGGATTGGCATGCACTCCAAGTATCAGGGTCCTGTAAGGAAGATCTTTTTTTAGCGTATCCAGCTCATCCATAGCCTTCAGATTGTAAACAACAAGGTCCACGTTTTCCATCTCTTTCTTTATCCACTCTATGCTCTTCCTCGCGATAATGTCCATGCCTTGCGACTGTCTCATGAACGTCGCATGTTCTCTTAATGTTGTGTTGTTAACTTCCATACCTCTCTTTTTCAGGTCATCTTCTACTATAAGCCTGCCGTTCACAATACTTCCTTTTATTTCATTGAAAATATATTCTATTACTGTGTCTTTTCCCGAGCCTCCCATCCCGCAGATGCAAATTACTGTCTTGTCCCTGAGTTTCATCCCATCACCTAATAATGCTGCCTTCCTTCACATCCCTGTCTGTGGTCAGTAAAGATATGGACTGCGAATCTTCTGCAGCAAGCACCATGCCCTGCGATTCTATGCCTGCAATAATCTTAGTCTCGAGGTTTACAATGCAGATTATCTTCTTGCCGGCCAGCTCATCCTTCGAATATCTGTCTTTTATTCCTGCAAGTATGGTGCGCCTTCCTATCTCTCCGCCAAAGTCTACAGTAAGCTTGTATATTGGTTTCCTGGCCTTCTCCACGTCTTCCGCTTCCAGTATCCTTCCAACCCTTAGTTCAATCTTGGCAAAATCCTCAATTGTTGCCATGGTAACGCTATATAAATCAATAATTAACTTTAAACATATATGCAAAGAAGGGTATTTTTAGCTATAGACCTGCCCGAGGAAATAAGGACCACGCTCGGTGCTGCTTCGCAGGCATTGAAGACAAATGGCGTAACTGTGGTCAGGCAGGATCTTTACCATATAACCTTACAATTCATAGGCAATGCAGACGAAGATGGGATAGAAAGGATAAAAGAAGCCATGGGCCAGGCGGAGAGCAAAGCCTTCATGGTAAAGATATGCGGCGCAGGCTTCTTCGGCGCTGCCAAAATCAAGGTGATATTCGCAGAGGTACGCGAGGGCCGCGCTGAGCTCATTCAGTTATATGAAAAGCTGTCATCATGCATGGATGCGCTCGAAATCAGATATGAAAACAGGCGGGCATATACGCCGCATGTGACTCTCGCACGCGTAAAAGGAAATGCTGACAATGGCTACCTGCTGTCAAGTATAAATGCCCTTGCCCCTGCCGATTTCGGCGCTTTCGAAGCATCTTCAATAAAATTAAAATCCAGCACATCTTCAGATGCAGGAATAGAGTACAGTGATTTATACGAAAGCAAACTCACCGGCCTTTGACTCGACCTCATCTTTTTTTATATTGTTTATTAGCTCTATGGGCCGGTATATCCTGTTCAATGCAAGCAGGTTGTATGCAGATCCTATCTTCAGGTCCAATGCAATATTCCTGAGCAGGTTGCCGAACAGGTCTATCTCGACAGCCTTTGCTCTGGTTGCTTCGCGCAGTTTTCTTATGCTTTCTAAAAGCCCGGTCTCGCCGTTCTGCAGCCCTATCGCACGCAGTTCCAGATTGGGCTTTCGAAAGCTTCTGGCAAATTGCCGTGCCTTGTTTATCTCTGCTCCGCCAAGTGGCTTGGCAATTCTTAGTACCATGGCCTTGAATGTATTGACATCGTACACAGAGAGGAACAGGTCATAGCTTATCCCATTCGCACCTATCCACATCTGTCCGTCACTGTAAGAAGCCACAGAACCCTTTCCAATATCAAGCATCTTGCTTCTGTTCTCCAGCCTGCTCATCGAAACGTTGTACCTGTCAAGAAAGCCTGTCTGGCTTATAAGCAGTCTCTTTGAGCCGAAATCTGCCTTATTCGCCTCTTTCTCAAAAACATTCCAGAAATCCATAATGCATCTCTCCATGCCCAATATTTAAATATGTTGGCGCACAATAATTCCTTACCTATAAACGGCTACGTTTGCCTGCTTTTTAGTTGATCTAATGAAGTTTACGGTATTAGAAGACACGCCTTTAACGTACAGGTTCAAGATCTCCGACACAAGCTATAATTTCGCCAATGCGCTTAGAAGAGTGGCCATAAGCAGCGTAGGCTGCCTCGCCATA
The DNA here is from genome assembly GCA_021803245.1 of Microcaldota archaeon. Lineage (GTDB taxonomy): Archaea > Micrarchaeota > Micrarchaeia > Micrarchaeales > CABMGC01 > JAJZND01. The sequence continues at coordinate 1,422 of JAJZLT010000013.1, read as the reverse complement.
GATAAAGTCACATTCTACGAAAATACAAGCTCAATATTCGATGAGTACATCGCACACAGGATAGGGCTTGTGCCGATATTAACTCCTTCCAACTACGATGAAAAGGATGAAGTGATTTTCTCGCTGTCTGCAGAAGGCCCTGTAACTGTATACTCAAAAGATCTGAAGAGCGCCGACAAGTCTGCCAAGGTCGCAAATGAGAACATTCCTATAATGAAACTTGCAGAAGGCCAGTCCCTAAGGCTAGAAGGCAAGGCAATCCTCGGCGTAGGTTCAAAAAGTTCGAAATTCCAGCCTGGCATAATCAGCTATAAGTCGATGGATAACGAGAGCGAGTTCGAGTTCTTCGTAGAGTCATACGGCCAGATGCCCGCACACGAGATAATCAAGCGTGCGTTAAATATAATAAGCAGCAGCGTAAAAGAAGTTCATAAGGAGCTTAAGTAAGCGCTGCGGGGGTGGCAGAGCATGGTCAAATGCGCTGGCTTGAGGGGTCAGTAGTTTAGCGCTTGCGTGAGTTCAAATCTCACCCCCCGCATATATTAAACACTAAATCAGAAAGCATTTGGGATAAGATGAATGCAGGCAAACTGTATCTGCTGATACCAGCCTTATTTTCCTTGGTTGCTCCAGGCATAATTCACGCATATCAATATTCGCTAAACTGGTCGGCAACCACTCCATTTCCGGAAAATGCGACAGGCGGCTTCTGCATAGCATCAAATGCCACCGGATCAATATACTGCATAGGAGTAAACTACATAAGCTACGGCAGGATTACTGCAGGGAATCTGAGCTACTATGCTGCAGCTACTGATTCCGGGGAAAGCAGATGGACTCAGACAACAGAATTTCCTTTAAACACTTCTATCATTGGATGCGGCATAAACAACACCACGATAGTGTGCATCGGCAAACCATCAAAACCGCAGAGCAATTCGGATTATTATGCAAGCATCAGCGCAGGAGGGATAGGCAAGTGGTCTGCCACAATGCCGCTTCCCGGTAAATTTTCTTCGTCGCCGCCTTCGGCATGCGTGCCATATTCGGATTCCATATACTGCATGTATAATGATAACGGTGCATATAACGGAGCATCAGGTCCTGCGTACATTGCACACATCACAGGTTCAGGCATAGGCTCTTGGTCAGCCGCCACCGCGCCTTATAATTTCTCCACAAGCGCAGGATCATGCGCAGCATATAACTCAACAATCTACTGCCTTGGATATAACAATAACGAGGCAGGCATACAGGATGCTGTATTGTACTATGCAGGCATAAACCGTTCTGGGACCGGAGCATGGAGGTCAACAGGCTATCCCGAGCCATACACCGGCCAAGATTGCTTCGCAAGCGGCAATTTACTATACTGCATGAACCTTGCGACCGGCGGAGTTGTTAACGGCAGTTACAGAAAAT
>JAJZLT010000031.1 GCA_021803245.1 Microcaldota archaeon | reverse complement strand
TGCTTCCCCCCATCCTCTGTACTTATCTTTTACGTATGCTAAAAATTCCGGCCCTTCCAAGTCCGTCTTTTCCAGTTCCTCCAGAAACTTGCCCTTGCTTAGTACGGGCTTCGACGAATTGCCAAGGAAACGCACCGCTAACGTGGCGCTAAGGGAAGCAGTCTCGTACTTCTCATCGGACTTTTCTTTTTTAGAGATCATCTTGCCCAGAGCGAAGAGCGCTTTACTAAGCCTTTCCGTATCCTCTATCCTGAAGCCTTCAGGAAAACCGCAAGCTTTAGCCACATCCATATAAGCGTCATGCAGAAGCCTGGACCACGAAAAGAAAAATATGCTCCCTACCATAGGAGAACCTGACTCCGATATATATGAATAGTTGGCCTCTTTCAGAGTATCATACATCCTGTCCAGGAGGGCCTCACGGATAGCACCGATTATCGCATACTTAATAATGTTGCTGTCCTTATTATACACCTTCAGGGAATTTCCCACACGCTCAGAAACGAACTGGTCAGTGGCGGTGACTATCTCTTGGGCTGCTGCCAGATGTTCTTTGTCATATCCCAAAGAATCCTCGAGGAATAGGAATGCCTTCATGCTGGCTTTGCTTGGGAAAACTCTGCGGGCTGTTTCGTTGCTCTCTGCATTGGCTACGGGCATGCCGCTTGCAAACCTGACCATGTCATAAAAGAAAGAAAGCCTAAAAGGCGGCGCGGCCAGATTGAGTATGAGGTATGGATAATAAAAGGTCTTCAAGTCCTTCCTTCTTGTCTTTTCCGAGTCTGCATATTCATTATCGAAGGTGTTTAAGGAAGCGCGCACCACATCATGGTCTATCAAGGTCGCACCTTCTGTTGGCATGGTGCATGCCGGCGGCCTGACAGCATTGCTGAGCTGCAGTGTGTACTCATACTGCACCGCCCCCTGGTGATAGAGTGCCAGACTGTTCGCATCCCTTTTCAAAAGATTAGCAGAATGAAGTAAGACGTGGTTTTTCTTGGAATTGTCCAGTATTACTCTTATAGCGAGCAGGTCTTCAGCATTAGGCGGGCCTGTGAAATCCAGGCTTATCACGTCAAAATCGAATTTCCTTCCCTGTGCCACTTCCTCTTTCACATATTCCTGCAAGGACTTCGTAATTACGTTGATGCCTAACCCAAGTTCCCTGATCTGCCCGGCCACCTGAGGGTTGCGTTCAAGAGTGGTTATATTGCCTGCAGGTATGTCTCTGCTCAGATATACCCTGCGCGTCTCTGCTGCATCTATACCTGCAAAGTGCAATACCTTTATCTCACTAGGCTTCCTAAACGTTAGCAGAGTGCTATCCAGCATGTCTCCTAACATTGCATGCACTTTTTCTTTCATAGGATCAGATGCATAGTGCTTCTGACCATAAAGTCGTCTTTTAGGGACTGTTGCCTCTACAGCCCGTTCAATTAGAACCACGGAATTCTATTATAAAGGCTGTTTTATGATATTTAAAGAAAACAGGTTAGCTTTAAAAACCTGTCTATATCAGGAATCTTTGCGATATGGTCATGCGCCATGTTTTACGTGAGGAAAATGCAGCATACTAATTTAAACTTCATCACGTAATTCTTAATTATGCCACTCAAGTATGTAAAACAGATATATGACAATGTGCATGGATATATAGGCATAACGGCGCAGGAGCTGGAGATAATCGATACGCCTCTGTTTCAGCGGTTGCGCGAGATAAAGCAGCTTGGCCCTGCATATCTTGTTTTTCCCGGAGCCACGCATTCCAGGCTTGCCCATTGCATCGGCACCATGTTCATGATAGACCAGTTTGCTAAGAATTCTGTCAGGTATACGGAAGTAAGCGATGACGAGCTTGAGAAGCTCAGGCTCGCTGCCCTGCTTCATGACATAGGCCATTATCCGTTCTCGCACACTCTGGAGCATGCAATAAGGCATGAGCTGAACGGGGCTGACCACGTCACGTTCGGGGTAAGCATAATAAAGAGGTTTCTGCAGGAGAAGATAGAGAATTACCGTGTCGATGAGATCGCCAGCCTGATTGAAGGCGATAGAAAGAATGAATTTTCTATCCTGCTCTCTTCAGCCATAGATGCAGACAAGTCCGATTACATGCTGCGCGATTCGTATAATACTGGCGTATTATACGGCAACATGAATATGTCTAGCCTGATGCGAATAATGTCTTTCGAAAAAGACAAGATAGTGTTTGACAAGGATGCATCTCCAGTTGAGAACTTCCTGCTGGGCCGCTACCATCTTTATAGGGTAGTTATCCATCATAAAGTTGTTGTGGCAATCAGCCTCGCCCTCCAGCGCATATACTACCTGCTTGTTGAGGAAGGATTCCTGCGCAATCCTACCGAACTGCTGAAGACGCAGAATGAAGAGGATATAACCAGCTACACTGACGATGCGGTGCATTATGCAATGCATGAGTATCTTGCCAAGGGAAAAAATGGCACGCTAAGGGAGCTGATAATGCAGTATCTGAGGCGCGAATCGCCAGAGCTCTCATACGCCTATGTCACTACAAATCCTGGTCCGGGCAGAAACGACAAGCGCAAAGCCAGGATAGATCTTCTTGAAAATGATATTGATGCCAGGAAGAGCATTGCAAAGAAGGCGGGCATAAACGAGAACTGGATCTTCCCGGTAACGCTCAGGTCCCTCGGCCTTGTAGATGAGGAAACCAAGATATTTATAAGGAGGGGCAGCAGCATTGTGCCGATAATAGATTCAGACGCGCTGGTTCTCAGGATGATAGGCAGCAAGACGCTATATGATGCAAGACTGTATACGAAGAAGGGCCACGGCAAGGAGCTCAGGCACATATTTCTTGAAGAAGTAGGAAAAAAGGTGCAATAATTGTCTGAATCCGATCTGGGGAGGGGCGAATTCCTCGAATGGCTCAAGGAAAGCATAAAGTCAGCGTATCCTGGGGCAAAGATAAGCGATGACGAGATTTCCTTTTCGATCTCCAGCAAGAAAAGCCAATACGGGGATCTCGGGTCATCCATAGCATTCAGGATATCCGGCATAATGCATGCGGCTCCAAAGGAAGTTGCAGAAAAACTTGCAGAAAATGCGCATAAGGGCAGATTCATCTCCAAGCTGATACCTGTCAATGGTTACATTAATGCCTTATTGGACAGGAAGGAGTACTGTGCAGCAGTCATCAGTCGTGTTGTAGAAGAAAAAGAGGGCTACGGCTCTTTCAGGCCAGAGCGCCGCGAGAAGGTAATCGTAGAATTCCCAAGCGTAAATCCAAACAAGCCATGGCACATCGGACATCTGCGAAACGCGCTGCTTGGCGACTCAATCTCCAGGCTGCATGAATTCTGCGGTTATAGCGTGGAGAGAGAAGACTACATAGAGGAACTTGGCCTGCAGATGGCCGTGATACTCTGGGGCTTGAAGCACGAATCAAAAGAAACAGGGAAGAAGTACGACCAATTTCTGGGTGAACTCTATGTCAGGTTCAACAAGGAGATGGAAGAGAAGAAAGCCCAGGGCGAAGTAAACGCGCTGCTGAAGGAGATGGAGACTACGGGAAGCAAGGAATGGGAGACGGCGCGCGAGCTTGCTGAGCGGTGCGTGCGCGCGCAGTACGAAACTGCATTTGCATACGGGGTATATCATGATGTGCTTATCTGGGAGAGCGACGTCCTGAGGGCAAGGCTGCTTGAAAAAGCACTTGCCATGCTCGAGGAAAAAGGAGTAACCGAGAAGCCGGAAGATGGCGAGTTCAGGGACTGCATAATTATAAGGCCAAGGCGCGACGGGAGCGGGCCCGTAAAAGTCCTTATAAGGAGCAACGGAGCGCCCACATATGTTGCAAAGGACATAGCCTTCCACATGTGGAAGCTGGGCATAATCAAGTCAGAATTCCTCTACAAAGAATTTGTTGAGCAGCCAAACAGCAAATACGCTTATACCACCGCGGAGCTCGGAAAGCCAATGGACTTTGCTGGTGCGGATTCAGCAATTAACGTAATAGGGTCTGCGCAGAAGTATCCGCAGGAGATACTGAAGAATGCAATAGCCGAGATCGGCGGCGCATCCTTCTCCGACAAGATAAGGCATCTGGCATACGGGGAGATTGAACTGGCCGAAGGTTCGCTGAGCGGCAGGACAGGGGGCTGGATGGGCGCGGACAGAAACTATACTGCTGACGATCTGCTGAGCGAGATGAGAAAGAAGGCAACGGAAACAATAAAGGACTTCGATGAATCGGCAGGCAACGCGGAGAAGGAGAAGATAGCCGGGAAGGTGGCTCTCTCTGCAATAAAATTTGAGTTTCTAAAGGTTGATCCGGAGAAAAAGGTAATATTCGATTGGCTAAGAGCCCTTAATTTCGATTCAAACAGCGGGCCATACTGCATGTACACGTATGCACGCGCATCGAGGATACTTGAGAGGGCAGGTAGCCTGCATCTTGAGATAAAGAAGGGAATATTTGAAAAATTGGAGCTAGAAGAGGAATTTGATATCATTAAACTGATTAGCCAGGCAGGCGACACAGTCAAGCGCGCGCAGAGAGAGATGCGACCTAACGTAATAGCAGATTATGCTCTTGATCTGTCTATTGCTTTCTCGAGATTCTATGAAAAGGCCAATGTGCTCAACAGCGGCGAGTTGATGCTTCCGCGCATTCTAATCGTCATCGCATTCAGGCAAACATTATATAATATGTTATGGTTATTAGGTATAGAAGCAATAGGCAGGATGTAACATGGGCCCGTAGCTCAGCTTGGATAGAGCAGCACCGTCCTAACTCGCATGGGTGCGA
>JAJZLT010000017.1 GCA_021803245.1 Microcaldota archaeon | reverse complement strand
ATAAGTCAAAATCCTTTTGTCCACTTATCTGCTTTATTCGCGTTTATATAACTTGACTGCCTTTTTCATAGAAGCCCTGTACGATAGAAATCCTATCACAATAACAACTATTATCACAAGAAAAAAACCTATCCCGAGGTTGTGGAGATTGTGTACCTTGATTGGTGTTACTATCGCGTATCCCAGAAGTTGCGGGAATGCCAATATTGCAATTCCACTTACAGCAAATGCAATACCTCCATAAAAGAGAACGTCGGAACTTATTGCCCGCGATACAAAGGTTATGCCGCGCTGTGTAAGCTTCTTTACTTTAGTCATCCATCTGCCGAAGAACGCTCCGAATGTTACTTGCATGGTCATAGTCCCAAGTCCAAAAAGGAATCCGGGCATCCATCCAAGCCATGGGCTGGGCATTACTGGTGACAGAGTTGTATATATTATTAATGCAAATGCACCGAATCCAAATCCTGCTATAAGTCCATGGAGAAAAGCGAGCCTGCTTGGCACCGGCTTAAGGTTATTAGACATATCCGAAGACTCTAGCGGATTCTGCTTATGCTCAAATTCTCTGCGCTGGTCATTACTATTATGTTTATGCACTCCAAATAACACGCTAAGCCGATACTCAATCGCGTGCCAGTGAGGGTAAATATCCGTTCTCTTTATATAAATTCCTGCAGCAAGCATTGCAATTCCTACAAAGAAATACGTTACTCCAAATGCAAATGCAGTCATGAATATTCCAGCAAGGGCAAAGTAAGCTATCTCTGAAAGTACAGCCCTCTGCAATGTAAAACCGCTTGAGAATATCAGCCCTGCCTTCATGCCTCCTTTGGTGCTACCGCTTCCAACAGCATAAGAGAATGTTATCGGCCAGGTATGTTCATCAGGCGTTATTCCGTGGACTATACCGAGGAGGTAAGATATTATCAATGCAGCTATAAAGCCTACATTGGAAGGATTGTAAAGGTTTATAGGGGTCATATCGTGCCTCTTAACATGTTATTAAAAGAATATTTAAATTAAAATTCAATAAAAACAGGTTAATATAACATATGCATTATTAAGTTTTCCTATAATAAATTAAACCTTAAGTACATGTTTAACTGCATAAGTTTGCATCATCTAATCAGTACCAACCTGCCAATCCGCATAATATTTCACTTCAGATATCATGCAATATATGCGGTTAATGATTCGTTAATGCGAGATTGGATTCATAATGCCAAATTTTTATATTGTTTTTAATAAGCAGCTTTGGTAAATGTTGGTACACAAAAGCATCCATACTGCTTTTATAGTTTAATAATTTTATTTTTTTTTATCTAATTTGTTAGTTGGTCTGATGGTAAAGTATAAGTGGGTGGCATTGTCCAATACTACTCTTGGAGTGCTGATGGCCACAATAAACGGCAATATACTCCTGATTTCCCTTCCAGCAATCTTCAATGGCATACACCTCAACCCTCTCGGAGCGGACACCTTCCAGTATCTTCTCTGGCTTCTTTTTGGATATAACATAATAACCGCCACGCTGCTCGTCACATTCGGTAAACTCTCTGATATTTTTGGCAGGGTAAGGCTCTATAACATGGGTTTTCTTATATTCACTGCTGGCTCTGTCCTGCTTTCACTTACTCCTAGCACCGGCTCCGCAGGCGCACTTGAACTCATAGCGTTCAGGATTATACAGGCAATAGGCGGCGCGTTCTTATTTGCAAACAGCGCCGCAATTATTACTGATGCATTTCCGCACAACGAGAGGGGGAAGGCGCTTGGCATAAACCAGGTGGCTGCACTTGTTGGGTCTCTGCTCGGCCTTCTTCTTGGCGGTGTGCTTGCAGTCATAAACTGGAGGCTTGTCTTCCTTGTTAGCGTGCCTGTTGGAGTAATCGGGACAATCTGGTCCTATTTCAAGCTAAGGGAATTGGGAGTGTCACAGAAAGACAAGCAGATTGACGTATACGGCAATGTGGCATTTGCAGTAGGGCTTACCCTGCTCCTGATAGGCGTAACATACGGCCTGCTCCCTTACGGAAGCAGTACAATGGGCTGGTCTAGCCCGTTTGTAATATTGGCGCTTCTGCTAGGCATGCTACTGCTAATTGCATTTGTCTTCATTGAGAAGGTTGTAAAGAATCCGATGTTCAGGCTCGATCTCTTCAAGATACGCATGTTCTCTGCTGCAAACCTTGCCAGCATGCTTGGCTCAATGGCGCGCGGCGGCGTCTTCCTGCTTCTTATAATACTGCTGCAGGGCGTATGGCTTCCTCTTCATGGTTATACCTTCTCAGAAACGCCATTCTGGTCAGGCATATACATGATTCCTATGCTTTTTGGTTTCGTAATAATGGGGCCTCTGAGCGGCTGGCTTTCGGATAAGCATGGAGCAAGGTTCCTTGCAACTGCAGGAATGATCATTTCCGCAATCGCATTCATCCTGCTTGCCCTGCTTCCATTCAATTTTACCTATCCTGAATTTGCTATAATACTACTGATAATGGGCTTCGGCAGCGGTATGTTTGCCTCGCCAAATACGGCATCAATAATGAATTCAGTGCCTCCTGAAAATAGGGGGGCGGCGTCGGGCATGCGCGCAACGCTGCAGAACACCGGCTCTACAGCCAGCCTCGCAATCTTCTTCACAATCGTAATCCTGGGCCTCTCCTCATCGTTGCCTGTTGCTCTTTCCAGCGCAATATCCAAGGCAGGCGCCCCACAGGTTGTTGCAAACGATGCAGCACGCATACCGCCTACTACGGCGCTTTTCGCGGCGTTCCTGGGCTATAATCCTGTCAGTACGCTCCTCTCCCAACTTCCTGCAAATGACACTTCGAAGCTCAGCAAGCAGACTCTTGCATCAATAACCTCGCGCACCTGGTTCCCCAACGCAATTGCTCCGTCCTTCATACATTCTCTAGATCTCTCGTTTTACATAGGCGCCGCGCTCTCTTTTATTGCAGCAATTGCGTCGCTAATGAGGGGCAAAAAGTACGTGCATGAAGATAAAAAAGACATGCTGGAAACTGAGATAGTCAAGGAGGAAGCAGTAGATGAGGAAAGGATAAAAAAGATCGAGCAGGAGCTTGAGAAGCGCGGGAAGTCAAATTAAAGAAGCGCTGCTGTGCAAAGGTTCAGCATCAATTGCCCAGAAAGCAGCAGGTTAAATCCTATACTTGGATTCCCCTTACAATGCTTCCATTATGCCGAATACATTGCCCATATTCAGAGTCCATGTTTTTATTTGTTAAGGGCAATAATTAATCACATCAAGTGACAACCATGAAGTACATAATAGTATCTAACCGGCTCCCACTCTCTTTTACAAAAGATGAAGATGGAAAGATCAAAGCTAAAGAAAATGCTGGCGGCCTCGCCTCTGGAATGAAATCTTATCTCAACGCTGTAGGAAATGAAAATTACGTATGGATAGGATGGCCCGGAAGCATATTTGAAGACAAAAGGGAGATGGATTCGATCAGCAAGAAAGCAAGCGAGATGAAGGTAATGCCTGTGTTCCTTGACAAAGAAACTTATGAAGGATTCTATAATGGTTTTTGCAATACGACGATATACCCTCTATTCCATTACTTTACCAATTACGTGAAGTATGATGATCATGACTGGGATACATACAAGAAAGCAAACGAGATCTTCAAGGATGCAATCCTGAAAGTGGCGAGTCCTGGCGATACTGTATGGATACACGATTACCAGCTCATGCTAGTTCCGGCAATGCTAAGGGCAAGCGGGATTGATGTAAACATGGGCTTCTTTCTGCATATTCCGTTTCCATCGTATGAAATATTCCGGCTTCTTCCAAGTACCTGGGGGAAGGAGCTCCTGAACGGAACGCTCGGTGCAGACCTGATAGGTTTCCACACATATGATTACATGCAGGATTTCCTTACTTGCGTATCAAGATTGCTGGGCTATGAAAGCAAGATGGGATATCTTGAAGGGCAAGACGCAAGGATAAAACGTGTGGATACATTCCCAATGGGTATAGATTTCGAAAGATTCCAGAAGAGTGTCCGTTCGCCTGAAGTGAAGGCAGAAAAGGATAAGTTGCTAGGCAACTTCGCGGACCAGACTATAATATTCTCCATTGACAGGCTGGACTATACGAAAGGCATCATCAACAGGCTTGAAGGCTATGAGCTTTTCCTAGAAAAGAACAAGCATATGCTCGGAAAGGTAGTCCTTGTCCTTGTTGTCGTACCTTCGCGCAGCGAAATCAAGGAGTATAAAGAGATGAAAGTTGCTATAGATGAGAAAGTAGGCCTGATAAACGGCAAGTTCGGTTCGATAGGCTGGACACCGATACTATATCAATACCGATTTATCAACACCGATGTGCTTCTTGCACTATACAATATCTCGCAGATAGCCCTAATAACTCCACTGCGTGACGGCATGAACCTTGTTGCCAAGGAGTACGTGGCAAGCAAGGTAGATTCTCCAGGAATATTAATACTAAGCGGCATGGCCGGCGCCGCCAAAGAGCTTGGAGATGCAGTCATAGTAAATCCATACCACCCAAAAGACATATGTGCTGCCATTGAAAAGGCATTCGAGATGCCCAAAGACGAGCAGCTTCAGCGCATAGCCTCGATGCAGGAGAGGCTCAGATCCTATGATATAGTAAAGTGGGGCAATGATTTCATAAAAGAGCTTGACGGGCTTAAGGAAATGCAGGAGATCTTCAATGCCAAGATACTCGGCAAAAACGAAGAAGCACTGCTAACTGATTACAAGAAAGCCAAGAAAAAACTCATACTCCTGGACTATGACGGTGTGCTGGTACCCCTGATGGATGAGCCGCGCAAAGCAGCCCCGCCTAAACAGGTACTTGAGCTGCTTAAATCGCTGAGCAAGAATAATGAGGTGGTAGTGATAAGCGGCAGGGATAAGGTTATACTGGACAAGTGGTTTAACGGGCTCGACATCTCTCTTGTCGCAGAGCACGGCGTCCTGGTAAAGAACAAAGGATCTGACTGGAATTTCCTGCGCCCCCTCACAACAACATGGAAATCAAGGATTATGCCAATCCTAAAAGACTATGTGGACAGACTTCCAGGCTCATATATAGAGGAGAAGGAATTTTCACTGGTATGGCATTACAGAAAGGCAGAGTCAGAATTTGCTTCGCTCAGAGCCGAAGAACTCTTTGATAGTCTTAGCAAATTTACCTCAAATGCCGATGTACAGGTATACAAAGGCAATAAGATAATAGAGATCAAGAATTCAGGCGCAGACAAGGGAATTGCCGCAACATATTTCATAAACAAGATTAACCCTGATTTCATATTGGCGCTTGGAGATGACTATACCGACGAGGACATGTTCCGGCTCCTTCCCAAAGACGCGTATACAATAAGGGTAGGGATGTTTCAGTCGTATGCCAGGTATAATCTGCGCGATAATGCAGAAGCCCTGCGCCTGTTAAGCAAGCTTTGTTAATGGAATACCTGGAAAGCAAAAGTATTTACCATATACACTGCATGATTGCCTGCTCCTTTTACGGTAATCCTAAAAGCCGTCTACCTGGATTCTAAATGTAAACGTCAACTTCCTAATTAACTTATACCTGCTTTTAGTTTTTGCAGTTGTATAAATACTTAAATGTAATATAATGCTGAGTGGATCTGATGTCTTCAAAAGAAGTGGGCATAGTTGGCTTGGGTAAGATGGGCAAGAATATTGCCATTCAAATGCTTTCCAAAGGGTATCTAGTCGTAGCATACAATAGGTCCCGGGAGCCGGTTAATGAGATAGCGGCCAAGGGTGCCAGAGCAGCAGGCTCAGTAAGAGAGCTTGTAGAGTCGCTCATGAAGCCAAGGACAGTATGGTTTATGCTTACGGCAGGAGAAGTTACCTTAGAAGCAATAAGGGAAGCTGCAAAGTATATGGGAGCCGGGGACACCGTCATAGATGGCGGCAACACGAATTACAAGGAGTCTGTATCTCTGGGCCAGGAGCTGAATGAAAAAGGCATAAACTACCTGGATGCAGGCTGCAGTGGCGGGCCTTCCGGCGCGCTTAACGGCATGTGCATAATGGTAGGGGGCAGAAAGGAAGCATTCGAAGCCCACAAAGGCTTATTCAAGGACCTTAGTGTGCCAAATGGCTACATGTATACTGGAAAGACCGGCTCAGGACATTTTACTAAAATGGTACACAATGCAATAGAGTACGGCATGATGGAGTCGATAGGCGAGGGTCTTGAACTTGTCGAGGATGGGCCTTATAAGGATATTGACATAGCCGGCCTATGCAGCCTCTGGAACAACGGCTCGGTAATACGAGGGTACCTGGTAGAGCTCGCTGCAAGGGCGCTTGAGAAGGACCCAAAGCTTTCGGATGTAGCCCCATATGTGGATGACAACGGCGAAGGCAGATGGGCAGTGCAGGCAGCGATAGAATATGGCACACCATTCAATGCCATAAGCAGTTCGCTGTACGAACGCTTCAGCTCGCGCTCAGAAAAGAAATATGGCAAGCGCGTGCTTGCAGCATTAAGGCATGAGTTTGGAGGCCACGAAGTAAAAAAGGAATGATCAAATGCCTTACAACATGGGGATAATAGGCATAGGGCACTGGTTTGAGAGGCTTTATGAGGGAATACTCAAGTCAGATGTCATAACCTTAAAGCATGCAGCAAGCGCAAGCGGATATGAACTTAAAAAAGAGCAGCTAAAAAGGATAGGCATAGGCGAGAAGGAATATTACCGTATAGATGGCTCAGATCCAATACCACCAACATTCTTCAACGGCATAGACCTTGTGCATATCTCTGATCCAAATGAATTCCATGCGGAGCAGACTCTTCAATCCCTGTCAAATGGAAAGGTTACAATAACCGAAAAAACATTCGGAATAAACAGGACAGAATTCGAGAAGGTCGCTTCGTACATAAGCAAGAACAATCTTGATAACAAGGCTTACCTCCACCTACACTACGCCCATAAATTATTGACCATATACCTGCCTGGCATGCTAGAAAAATTCGTGAATAGATACGGGAAAATGGTCTCTTCATCAGCTACCTTTTTCGAGGCTCCACCTCAGGAAGTGCATAAACGAAGGTTGTGGCTGTTTTCGCCTAACAACGGCGGATTATTTATGGACTGGATCCACCCATTTGAGGTATACTACAAGGGCGCATCGGCCACAGACATGAAGATCGCTGAAGCGACTAATTATTCGGTAGATCATTCCTACGGCACAGAGTATCCTACAGGTGTACATGCAGTGGTATCACTGAAGGGAAAACACTTTGCACGTGACGCAGTCGCCCATATACGCATCGCAAAAGGAATAAGGCCGGAGTATCAGAAGGAGATGATGCGATTCATTTTCGAGGGAGGCCAATGCCTGGACCTGTCATTTATGCATTCAGAAGTGGAGTTTATAACAAACCAGAGAGGCATGTGGGAGCTGCGCGAAGTTGTCGATGGAAAGGTGATAGACTCGGCATGCCCGCGAGGGCCAACCTCTTCTGATATTCTTGTAAATGACATAATAGCCCTATGCAGCGGCGTAAACCAAGGGTTTAGTATGGCCGATCTGAAAGCCATCTTCGGCCCTCAGTGGCAATACCAAGACAGGTTTGCATCAGAGCCTGTTGTAAATGAGATGGAGAGGGTAAACAAATTCGTGAAAGACGGACTTGAAAACAGCACAGCATGATTGTATTACACGCAAAACTTCCAGATATCCATTAATCAGGCAGCATCTATGAAGCTGCTTAGGATAAGCGAGCTTTTAAATAATTGAATAAATTACGCTATATAATGTTTAAACAGGGAACAGGGGAATTTTTGGAGAATCAATATTCAGGAACAAACGGGAACAATAGGCGGATAATATACCTGATAGTGCTAATTCTCGCCATAGTTGCGATATCGTGGCTATATTTCTCAAGCATTTCCACTGCGCCTCCGGCAACGTCAATAGCTTCTACTTCAATTCAACAGAACTTTACAATAACCCAGTATACCACAATTCCATACACCGCCTTTACTACCGTTCCCATAACAGTAAACAATACAGTCCAGAATGCCACTTATATACAGCCTGCACAAGCCAGCCAAATACTTGGAGTAAATGGGTCTTATAGCGCGTCATTTGTCACTCCCAGTGTATTCATCAACGAAACAGATTCAGGAGGCGGGATAAATGTAAGCGGCGACGGCATTAACTCGGTATGGGAGCTTTACTATAACTACACAAATGCAACAGGCGTGCAAAGCCAGTTATACATGATCATGATAAACGCGCAGAATGCCAAAGTGCTCTACACGCAATCCCTTTTCGGTACCTACGGCACACTTGATTTCTACAACGCAACGTACAACGGAGCGTTATATTCCGAATCAGGCAGCTCCTTTGTAATATGGAAGGGCAGCTATTTCGCAATTGTTGGTGTCAATAACCCTATAGAAAACACAAGCATGAGCTACAACTCAATGCTTCAAGATGTAATCGGAGCTATGGGTACTTCATAGCCGGAAAATCAGTAAGTGGAAGAATAAAGCTCCTTATTTATAAACGGTATCAGCGCGTTTATTATCGGCTGCTCATTCAGCTGCATCCTTGTAATCCTTCCCTTGGTAAGATAACCTATTGCGCCGCCCTTCGTCTTTGTATCTTTCACACCTGCCAGCTGATCCGTAGCCTCGCCTAAAGCTATTCCGACCCTGATCCGTTTCTCTATCTCAAGCGGCAGTTCGAAGCATGAGGATACTCCTACCCCCATTTTTCCATTCTTGTCTAGTATGCATACAACTGAGAATGAGAAGAGGCGCGAGAAGCGCCTCTCGATTCCCCCTTCTATTCCGACGAAAAGATCTGCGCTCTCAGCATGTGAACTAAGCAGGCTCTTCGCCCTGTTCCTCGCGCCAAAGAAAGTCTCTTCTCCAAAGGGCTGTTCCGGTACTCCTGATGCTGTCTTCACGCCCTTAACGCTTACATTCCTGAAGTACTTCGAGAACGCGTTATTTACTGCCTTTATCTTTGTAGGATTCGTTGAGGCTACGAGCACCTTCATGAAACATCCACTATTTAGGCCCAAGGAATCTGTTAAGCGCAGGATACCCTTCAATCATGTTCTCATTCTCCATCTGCTGGTAAACTGCATACATGATTCCAGCTGTAAGCAATATCCCCATGCCATTGCCTATCGCTCCTGTAATGCTTGCGGCAGCGGCAAGGAGCGCGACAAAGATGCTGCCAAGCACAGTTATAGTCGGAAGGTACTTATTAAGCACACTCTCAGTTATTCTCGGGTCCCTCCTGAAACCAGGAATCTGGAAACCTACATCCTGCAGCTGGCTGGCAACATTCTTCGGACTCTGGCCAGTCATCTCCACCCAGAATCTACCGAAGATAATGCACAGCACTATCAGTATTATAGTGTAAATAATGAAATGCTCCCATTCGGGTATAAGCAAAGGCTTTCCTCCCCAAGGCATAAAGAGCTCGCTTGTCTGCGTTGAAAGGACCTGGAAGTAATTGCTGTAGCTACCCACCCCACCATATTGCGTAGCGTACGGGTAAAATCCAAGAGGCTGCATTAGATATACAAGCCCACCTGAAAGAACAGGAGTACCGGTAGTGCCAGTGGTGTAAAATGCAAAAAAATGAACTAGCGGCGCAGCTGGGCCTGTAACGTTTGCAGCCACCCGTAACCATATGCCAAGGCTGACTGTCAGGGCGGTAGCCAGCACAACAGGCAGTACGCTAACGTACAAGAACGCGATAGGCAGCCTTCCTCCCCCTACACCCCTGAACTGGCTAAACGAGAGCGGCAGCTCCACCTTCATATCAAGCACATACAGGCTGATGATAAGTATCAATATTGTAAAAACAAGAGGTCCGAAGGCTTCGATAGCTCCGGCAAGAGCTCCGGAGCCGTGCCCTGCTATTGCACTTATTGCTTCAGGCACAAGTATGTTCGCAGTGCCTCCTACTATTGCAAATGCCACGCCGCCTGCTATGAAAAGGTTGATCCCTGAAGTTATGCCCCATTTTACCATGGCTTCGTCAAGATAAACTACAATAATGGCTCCAAGAGCAAGCTGGATCGCTATTATAATCAGGGGGAAGCCTGCTAGCGCGGTGATCGAACCTGTATACGTGTATATGAAAGCCTCTACTATCGCTATCACTATTGCTGCAAGTTTCTGTATGCCTTGGAACCTTCCCTTCTGCGCCGGATCATTAAGGTCCATCGTTATTATTCCGGCGCCATTAAGCAGCTGGAGTATTATGCTGGAAAGCACTATGGGCCCAATGCCTACTGTCATGAGCGTGCCTATCCTGGCCGCGAAGATTATGTTTATTATGGCAAATGAAGTATTATTCAAGAAGCTGTTTACATTAACGCCAAGTGCCGGTGTACTGAAGAGCGTGAAATATACACCAAGTATTATAGCAGTCCACTTAAGCTTCTCCCGGAAAGAAAGTGCCTTTGCCGGCTTCTTTATACCCGGAACAAGGCTTAAGAGAGGATCTAGCTTCTCAAGTCCCATAAGTACACACCATTTCTGCTGAACAGCAGCTCTTACCTCCTATACCAAATTACTGCTTATTGCAGTACCTTCATAGACTTAAAGTTTACCACATAAGTTTTGTCTCTCTCCAGTTTCTTTTCGACCGTTATTCCGGAATGAATCTTCTTCTCCACAAAACCCTCTAGCATCTTTGAAGACAGATCTACAAAACCATTGTTGGAATTGTAGTAATCATACTTTATAGACAATACCTTTCTCCCCTTAATATTAATATTACTTTGCATTTTCACTCCGATGCTGCATGCGAGCGCAAATATCTCATCCTCAAGTGCGACATGGCTGGATTTTTCCGCTGCCACGGAACCGAATGCAAAGAGAAGGTCAGATACATTCTGTGCTATGGCATTCTTTGTTATCGGCATAATCGAGAGTGCCTCATATGGATTTCCCGTAGGTCCATGTTCGGGGCATTTCAATGAATTAAAAGCCCTTGCAATTTGCATAAGTTCTTTGCTGTAGAAATCATCTGATTCGGGATAGTTCACCGCAGGGGTTCCCGGCCTTGCCACGAATTCACATCTCTCTGCACCGTTGAAGGTGCACTTCCTCTCTTCTACAAATGTGCCTGAGCCGGTCTTTTCGGAAAGGTACCCTGCTATTATTCCAGCCTCAAGCACATGGGCGTTCATCTTTATATCCAGCCTGCTTCCGCTATTCTCTATAGCCCTTATAACAATCTCGTTGCCCATCGGATAGTAAAGCAGTTTGCCTATTCCGGCAAATTCCATCAGCTTGTCCATCCTGTCCGCGCTTCCGCCTATCTTTTCAAATGCCATCTTCCCCAAGCTGTATCCGTATTTATATCCGAATGATTTCATAGACGGAGCAGAATTGTAAATTATGAGGTGTATAGGAACGCAGGCATGCGTCTTCGCATCCCAATTTATTGCTCTCTCCAGCAAAAAGTCCTCTATATCCAGATAGTTGCCTGTTTCAGCCGCATGCAGGCCTGAAAAAACCTTCAAGCTGCCTTTCTCCATAGGCGCATTCTTCCTATTATGCCTTTTTGCCTTCCTTCCGGATTCAACTGTCTTCACCTTCTTCGAAGTGTATCCTTTCTGTTTCCGAGCCATTATACGTGTTGCATGTTTCCGGGTCTTTATCCTACTAGTCGCCATAGTGCCACCGATCGCCGAAGATAATTTAGATGATAAGTTTTAAAATTGTTCTTAAAGTTTATAATGCCGCAAAGTCAACGTTGTAATGGGGCAGGCTTACCGGGCCGATAGTCCGTCGGGATGCAAAGAAGCGCGGAAAGCTTTATATACTGCTGAAAATCATTTCTGTTATAATGGATTTTTATGCTGCCCTAAGCCTACTCCGTATGTTGATGCTCGATACAGGCGCATCCTGGGTAAGGATGTTTATAGCTTTGGGCATCTCTATTATCCTGAGCCTTATCCTGGGCATCTATGCAGCCATATCGGAACGTTTCGGCAGGATAATAATACCTATTGTAGATATATTCCAGACGTTGCCGATACTGGCATTTTTTCCTGTAGTAATAGTTGTGTTTGTAGGAATACTGCCCGGCTACATAGGTATAAATGCAGCTGTAATCTTCTTGATAATAACCAGCATGATCTGGAACATAATATTCGGAGTTTATGAATCGGTCATAGTGCTGCCTTCAGAAGTAATGGAAATGGCAGAGCTTTATGGCCTCTCAACATGGCAGAGATTCAAAAAGATATTCATACCTGCCAGCATGCCACGCGTGGTCCAGCAGTCTATACTTTCATGGTCAATAGGCCTATTCTATTTAGTGACCAGCGAGATCTTCTCTACAGGCGTTTCACAGTACAAAGTTACCTACGGGATAGGCGTTTTTTTCGGCACGATAGGTTCAACCAACCTTATAGAATATCTAATGGGAATAGCGGTCTTCATCGTCTTTGTCATAGCAACCAGGCTCTTATTCTTCAAGCCGCTTGAGAATTATTTTTCCAGATACTCGCGCCAGCAATCAACAAGCGCAGGCTATCTGCGGATACACAACATAGTGCATGCGCCTATCAGATTCATAAGAAAGAGGGTAACTGAGCCAACAAGGATACAGGATATGGGAATCAGGATAGGAAGGGTGATACTGAAGCCAAGGCTGAAAAATAAGGAGCCAAAGCCAATTTATGTAAAAAGAAAAAGCGAATCCGGCAGAAGAACCAAGTATGCAGCAGCGGCCATTCTGCTTGCAGTTTTGATAATCCTCCTATATCTGTATCCGCAAATACTGCCGTATGAGTATATAATTATCGTGAACCTGGCCTTCTCATTTGCAAGGGTATGGTTTGCATTTCTTGTAGCACTGGCAATATCCATACCTGTCTGCGTCTACCTGATTTTCATGACGAGGCAGACATCCAAGTACGTCCTCCTTTTCCAGATTATAGCCTCCATACCTGCAACCATACTGCTTCCGTTGATAGTGGCGCCTCTAAGTGCCTACCAATACGGTGCCGAGTACACTGCCTTTATAGTTTTTTTCCTCAGCAGCATCTGGTATATAATCTTCAGCGCATTGGGAGCTTCAAAAGCGATACCAAACAGCATAGATGAGGTGAAGAATGTTTTTGGCGTGAGAGGCAGAGAAGCCTGGCAGAAGATATACCTAAAGGCAATAATGCCAGGGCTTATAACTGGAGCGGTTACGGCAATAGCTGCAGAATGGAATGCAAGCATAGTTGCCGAGTTTTTCAATGGCTCAGGGAACATATCGTCGGCAATATGTCCTAATATAACAAGTCTGAACGCAATATCGCACTTCACAGGGAGCGGCAATGCAGTGAGCCTCGGCATCGGCAAGCTCCTTGATATCTCCCTCTCGTGCAATGATATTACGCTTATGCTGATAGCAATAGTAAACCTCTCTGCAATGATAATTCTTATAAATATCTTCGTATGGAAGAGATTATACAATAAAACTTCTGCCGTCTACAGGTAAAGCCAATGGAAATGATAAATGTCGAAAATATCAGCTTCTCGTTTGAAGACGGGATAACCAGAATAATGGATGGAATATCATTCAACGTGGAGGAAGATGAATTCGTCTCAATAATAGGCCCAAGCGGCTGCGGTAAAAGTACGATGCTTAGGATAATTGCAGGCTTAATAAAGCCTGACGGGGGCAAGGTGTTCTACATGGGGAAGGAGGTATCCGGCCCGGTCAGGGGCATCTCCTTCGTCTTTCAGGACTTCGCGCTGCTGCCATGGCTTACCATAATAGAGAATGTAAAGCTCGGCTTTTCCCTCATCAACATTACCGAAGAGGAGAAGAATAGGCGCAGCACGCTTTTGCTGGATTCTTTCGGCCTGAGCGGATTCGAAAATTCTTATCCAAATGCGCTGAGCGGAGGCATGAAGCAGAGAGTAGGGATAGCCAGGGCGCTCGCCTCTGATCCGAATGTACTGCTAATGGACGAGCCGTTCAGCGCGCTCGACCAGCTTACTGCTGACACGCTACGTTCAGATATAATATACCAGTTGAAGAACAAGGATCTTCCGGTTAAATCCGTAATAATGGTTACCCACAATGTGGAAGAGGCGATAGAGCTTTCAGACAAGATGGTGATACTCTCAGCAAAGCCTTCCCATGTGAAAGAGGTAATAAACGTAAACATGCCAAGGCCGAGAAGCAAGCGGAGCCGGAAGTTTGCTGCCCTTATGGACCATGTCTATGCTGAACTTGCAAAAGACTGATCAGAAGATCCTGACACTCCAAGAGTCATTCGATTCATCATATGCAAGCATTTTGGATCTGACCCCCCAGTTCCTGAGCATCTTCCTGAGCAGGGCGATGTTAACTTCCTCCATCTCGTCAATAACTATTCCTTTTGCCTTAAGGTAACCTGCAATCTCTGCTGTAGTATGGTTATTGTGCGAGATAGCTGCCACTGAAGTCTTGAAAGGCTCAATCTTCTTTATGCTCTCCCTTATTGCCCTATAAGGTCCTGAATGCGCAAGCTTCTTTCCCTTCTCAGTAAGTGTTATCTCAGAGTTTTTGATGGTGGCAAGCCCCATCAGCTCACATGCCTCTATAAGAGGCAATAGGTCATCGACATCTTCCTCAGCCTCTTCCGCAAGTTCAGAAATCGAAATGCTGCCTTCATTTTCATTTAGTATACCCACCACACCCCTGACTTGGCTTATTCCAACGCTCGGAGGAAACAGATTATGCATGCTGTAAATAACACTTCAAAACTTTTATTTGTTTTGCTTGCATACGTATTTATAAATCTATCTAAATTCATCGAAAGGCAATAGGCGCGAAACCCTTAAATTATGCGTCGCATATTAGAATTATTCATAGTGGTCCAATGACTGAAGAGTTCAAAGTCACGCCTTATGACGTGGAAGGAAAAGTAGACTACCAGAGACTTGTGGATAAGTTCGGCATTTCCCCGATAGACGTGAAATTGAAGGAGAGGATAAGGAAGCTTGCGGGAGAGGACAACTACATGATCTCAAGGCAGATCTTTTTTGCGCAGCGTGATCTGAACTGGCTTCTCGATGAATACGAGAAGGGAAACAAGTTCTATATCTATACCGGAATAGCGCCCTCCGGGCGCATGACATTGGCTCACCTGATCCCCTTCCTAATGGTCAAGTGGCTCCAGGACAAGTTCGGTGCCGAAGCGTATATAGAGATACCTGACGAGGAGAAGTACCTGAACAAGAGGGACCCTAAACTCACCTTGGAAAGGACACATGAGCTTGCCTATGATGATGCCCTAAACATAGCGGCCCTCGGCCTCGATCCCAAGAAGACAAAAATATTTCTTGACACGGAGTACGCCGGTGTACTCTACAAGCAGGCGGTGCGCGTCTCGAAACACATTACCTTCTCAATAATAAAAGATGCCTTCGGCTACAGCAACGAGACAAACATAGGCGCGATATTTTACACCAGCCTGCAGGCAGTTCCGGCATTTCTGAAGTCCGTAGAAGAAGGAAGGAATGTGCCATGCCTGATACCTCTCGGGGTTGACCAGGATGTGCATTTCAGGGTTGCGAGGAATGCCATAGAGAAGTTAGGGTATTACAAACCTGCAATAATGCACAGCAAGTTTCTCCCCTCGCTAAAGGGTGGCCCCAAGATGTCTACAAGCGATCCTGACAATGCAATTTACCTGGGCGACGATGAAGAAACAGTGGTAAAGAAGGTCAACAAGGCAATAACTGGCCAGCAGTCTACTGCCGAGCTGCAGAAAAAATACGGAGGAGATCCTGAAAAATGTTCAGTCTGCCAATATTACAAGTACATTTTTGAACCAGATGACAGGAAGCTTGAGAAGATCTTCGAAGCCGAGAGGAATGGCACAATGCTGGCAGGAGAGCACAAGAGGGAATTGGCCCAAAGAATAAACCGCTTCCTGGCAGAGCACAGAATAAAAAGGGAAAAGCTAAAGGGCAGGCTTGATGAGTATATGGTAAAGGATTAGAGAATCAATCATGCTTTATGCTGATGGATTGATGGGGGTGGGCGCATGTTGTTGACATACGCCCGGGAAAGAAATGGGTGTGGGTTCTGTTAAAATAAGTAATACCCACAGCCATAGTAATGGTAATATATATTTATAAAGTTTTCGTATCCTAAGCCCTTGCTCTGTCCCACAATACGATTGATGAATATCGCCAAGCAAGAAACAGGCATCCTTGATGCCTGTTCTATAAGGAAAGATCGCTTCTTTTTCTCTGTGTTTTGACCCTACAGACATATGTCATCTGACCGCCAAAATCATATGGCAGGAATCTGTTTATTTATCAACCTTATTTAGGTACAAAGCCCCGGTATGCATTACAGGCAGTCTTAATAACTTTTCCTACCATAGCAATCTAAGAAACTGTGGATATATGCCTGAAGCAAGCGTTTCACAAAAGGCATTTGTTGAGCTACTAGGCACGTTCATACTCACATTCATAGGCACGGGCGCCATAATATCAAGCGCCGCCGCATCATCGACAGGGTCTTCGTCTCTCCTTATCGTAGCAATAGCGCATGGTATTGCACTTGCAATAGCTGTTACTATAGCATTGAATATCTCCGGAGGCCACATAAATCCTGCAGTTACAATAGGCATGCTGGTAACAAAGCGCATCTCTGCAAAGCTGGCTTCCATATACATATTTTCACAGGTTGTTGGTGCCGCAATAGCTGAACTGGCAGTACTTGCCGTCTATCCACTAGCACTATTGCATTCGACTAATTCTGGCCTGCTTTCTCTTGCGCCGGGAATCTCTGCACTCAATGGCATAGCAATAGAAGCGATAATAACTTTCTTCCTAGTCATTGCAGTCTTCGGTACAGTAGTTGACAAAAGGGCTCCTCCAATAGCAGGTTTGGGGATAGGCCTGATGCTGGTGATAATAATATTGGCAGCAGGTCCGTTTACCGGCGCTGCAGCGAATCCGGCAGTCGCATTCGGCCCTGAGCTTGCAACGCTCAATTTTACTAACTGGTACGTATATTGGATAGGTCCTGTAATAGGGGGAGTAGTTGCCGCTCTTTTATATAGCACTTTTGTGATCGGCAGGCAAGCCAAGAGAAAATAAGCAGTCTTCCCGAATCCTTTATCATGCAGCAAGCAATATATATGAGAAAAACCCATTAGCTTTTGTAAAAAAGCCAGTGGTAATGATGCAAGTTAAACGTGCACCTGTAAGACCGCCTGCCTTCATGCAGGAGCAGAGAGTGATGTCAGTTGAAGAGGAGGTAAAGGCAGCCCTCTCGACTCCTGAAAGGTTCAGGGCATTTCTGCAAAGGCATCTGGAAGACAAATCTCAAATGGGCAGGAGCAGCAAGATACAAATAATAGGAATAATTTCTGCAATATCTGCAGACAAAGAAGGCATACTTAGCACAGAATTAATAGATGTCCTTGCTGCAACGCATAATCTTCCAAATGATGTGCGCAAGAATATCGCGAAGCATCCGAGAGCATCGCCTTGGGCGATAGATCAGGTAATCACTGCCTCGCAGCTCAAAGAGGACCACAATCATTATAAAAAGCAGGCAAAGATAACACACGGTACATATCTGGACATTCTAGGCAATGCAGCAGGCAATCCCAACACAAGCCAACAGACTTTAATACTTCTTCGTGGCAGTGAAATACTCTGGATAGCTTCCATAGCCGAAAGGGCCCTTAAAGCCAGAGAGATGCTCAAAGAGGCCAGCAGGTCTGTAAAAGAATAAAAGCGTATACAGGCTAATTCTATCGGTAATGCCTTGCTGGTAATCGGAATAGAGAGCAGTGCACACACCTTCGGAGCAGGCATCTGCGAAGGAGGCAAAATACTTGCAAATGAGAAGGAGATGTACCATATAAGCACCAGCGGCATGATACCCGGCAGGGTGGCCGAAACACATATCCGGAATGCGGCACTCGTTATAGGGCGTGCCATGTCCAAGGCAAATGTTAAATTTTCGGACCTTGAAGGCGTAGGCTACACCATGGGGCCTGGCATGGGCCCATGCCTTCAGGTAGGCGCGTTATCTGCAAGGACCATAGCGCGCAGGCTCGGAATAAAGATAGCGGCAGTAAATCATTGCGTGGCACATGCTGAGATAACCAGAAACATGGCACATATGTCAGATCCGATAGTAGTATACGTCAGCGGCGGCAATTCCCAATTGCTAAGATTGCAGGGAAGCCCGAGAAGATATCATGTCATCGGCGAAACGCTTGACATAGGGATAGGAAACATGCTCGATACGTTCGCCAGAGGCATAGGGCTTGATCCGGCTTGGGGGTCTACAGTCGAGAAAAAGGCGATGTCAGGCAGCTACGTCGAGCTGCCGTACACCGTAAAAGGAATGGATTTTTCATTTACCGGGCTTCTTACAAAGGCCCTTGAGCTCGCCAACACTGAAAGCAGCGAAGACCTCTGCTACTCAATTCAGGAAACCTCGTTTTCCATGCTCTGCGAAGCCGCTGAAAGAGCCATGCTTCTCTCCGGCAAAGACGAGGTCTGCGTGTCGGGAGGCGTAGCCCAGAACACAAGGCTGAGGGAAATGCTCAGAAAGATGGCTGAAGGCCACGGAAGCAGATTCGCTGCAGCGCCAAACGAATTCAATGCAGACAATGGGGGCATGATAGCATTCGTTGCCGAGAGGATGCTCGAAAAAGGTTATTATACGCCAATAGAGAATTGTACTGTAAAACAGCGCTATAGGGTAAATACTGCAGTGGTCCCATGAAGAACAAAGGGAGCCTGCTCTCTGAAGGAGCCGAGGCAAAAGTTTTCATTGTTAAAGCATTCGGCATGGAGATCCTGGTAAAGTCAAGGTTGCCAAAAGACTACAGGATAAAGGAAATTGACGATTCCATAAGAAAGAGAAGAACAAAGATAGAATCACGGGTAATGTACCGGCTGAATAGGGCAGGCGTGCGCGCCCCACGGCTTTTCGCAGCCGGTGTGTTTTCAATATATTACGAGAAACTTGATGGAAAGCTTATGAAGGATTCAAGTTTAGGAAGCAAAATGCTGAAGAAATGCGGTATGCTGCTCGCCGAAATCCATAACGCGGGGATTTCGCACGGAGACTTCACTCCGGCCAACATAATAATAAGCCACGGTACCCCGTACGTGATAGACTTTGGGCTTTCAGAAGTAAGAAATAGCAGTGAGGAAATGGGCATAGACCTGCTTCTCATGAAAAGATCGGTGAGCAGTTCAATGTTCAAGAAATTCATGGAGGGGTACGCCGAAACCGCCAGGAACCCGAAGCCGGTAATAGACAAGCTGGAAGAAATAGAAAAACGCGGAAGATATCAGATAAGGACACTTGGATAGCGGCAAGCTCCACGAAAGGTTACCCATATCCATATAAATAATAAATATGGTTTAGGGAAGCTATTAATATGTTAAAAAACAGTGTCCTATCATGGGCATAACGAATGAGAGAGTGATAGGCGCATTCCTATACGCGGCGTCCCCTGATAACAATTACACAGTATTCAAGCTTATCTTTACTTCGACCCGGGTTTTGGCGCTCAGCAGAGGGATGCTAGGCAATGTGCCTTATTCGGGCAACGAAGCGCCCGATAAAGATGACATCCAAACCCGGAGATGGTCTTATATAAAATCGCAGATCGTAGAAAGAGCACCCATAAGCTTTAATGAAAGCCTGCCGGAGCAGGCTTTAGAGATGGGCCTGCTCAATAACAATCCAGGCGAGATAAATGAGATGCCGTATACTGCCCTGAATAGGATAACAATAAGAGAGCATAAGGAGACGGACGACTTGGAAATAAAGTTCCATCTGGGTTTCCTGAATTCGCATGCTTTCCTAATGGACAGGTCTTCGCTTCCGCATTTTACCGAGCTCGTAAAGAAGACGCCGATCTCTGAAAAATTGGTTGTATTTGGAAAATAAGTTGGATGGTTATGTGCCGTCTTCCCACTGGCTCATATATCTCTTCTGCTCAGTGGTCATTGCTCCTATCCCAATGCCCATTGTCTTGAGCTTAAGCCTTGCAACATATTCGTCAGTTTCATCAGGAACAGGGTAGACTCTGTTTTCCAGGCTTCTGTGCTTTTCTTTCAGGTATACTACAGAGAGCGCCTGGTTAGCAAAGCTAAGGTCCATCACTTCGCTCGGATGCCCTTCTGCTGCAGCAAGGTTAACAAGCCTGCCTTCGGCAAGCAGATACAGTTTCTTACCTCCTGCAAGAGCATACTCAACAAGGTTGCTTCTTATCTCTCTTTTTGCCCTCGCTATCTTTTCCAGCGATGCAACATCTATCTCAACGTTGAAATGCCCCGAATTGGCCAGTATTGCGCCATCCTTAAGTTTAGAAAAGACTTTAGAAGGCAGTACGTTCTTGTTGCCTGTTGCAGTTACAAAAAGGTCCCCAAACTTGGCTGCTTCATCTATTCCCATCACTTCGTATCCGTCCATAACTGCCTCAAGCGCCCTGAATGGGTCTACCTCTACAACTATGACTCTTGCTCCAAAGCCGTCCAGTCTCATGGCTATGCCGCGGCCTACCCATCCATAGCCTATAACCACTGCGCATTTTCCAGCTACCAGTATATTAGTGGCTCTTATTATTCCATCTATAGTGCTCTGCCCGGTGCCATACCTGTTGTCGAACAGGTATTTGGTCTTGGCGTCATTAACGGCAATTACCGGATATTTCAGTGAACCCTCAGCTTCAAGAGCTCTGAGCCTTGTAACACCGGTAGTGGTCTCTTCGGTGCCGCCAAGTGGGATTAGCCCCATCTTATGCGCAGCTGCGTGGAGGTCTGCGCCATCATCCATTATTATCTGAGGCCTCTTCTGCAGCACGATCCTTATGTTCTTATAATAATCTGCGTCGCTCTGCCCTCTCCATGCAAATACATGGATTCCGTCTGATGCCAATGCGGCAGCTATGTCATCTTGGGTCGAGAGCGGATTGGAAGCAGCAAGGTATACCTCTGCCCCGGCAGCTTTAATTGCCCTCATCAGCACGCCTGTCTCCTTTGTGACATGCAGCATAGCCGATACGGTAAGCCTGCTGAGCGGCTTTCTTCCGCTAAGCTCGCCCTTTATGTAAAGGAGTGCAGGCATATGTGCCTCGGCCCAGGCGAGCTGCTTCCTTCCTTTATCTGAGAGCTTTATGTCCTTTATTTTATATTCCATAAGATCAGGAACTTCAAGCAATTGAGGCGGCTTAAACAGCACACGCTGTTTAGAGCTCTCCTACTCTCCTCTTCTGGGCTCTTTTAATCCTCTTCCTTCTCTTCTTGACCCACTTCCATCTCATGCGTCCTTTCTTCTTCCACTTTCTAGGTATACTTCCCAGTAAAACACCGATTAGGATACGCTAATAATAAGCACATACATATTTAAAGGATTTATCATAAATTAGCTTAAGGCAATATCAGGCTGGTTAACCATGGATACTAACATCATAGGTTTTGCAATAGTACTTATTATAATGATAATAGTGCTTTACTTCGTATTAAAACAAAACCTGTTGTCAAAGCCAAGCCCTACCACAACCACCGTTAAGACCACTACAACTTCAAGCACTACAATACCGCCAACTACAAATGCGATAAACTATACAAATCAAACAACCACTATAGGGATAAGCACAGGCTGCCTATCTCCGCAATCGTCAATGCTTATACCTAATGGAAACTTCAGCACGGGAACGTACGCCTTCTGGAATGTAACCGGGCTAGGTTTTGGAAATGCCCCAATGAATCTGACCCTCGCAAACCAGCAGCAGAACTACTTTGGCAGCCCATGGGCAGGCTATAATGGCACGTTTGCAGCCTCAACTTATCAGGGCGGCCTTCACGTGCTCCCGGGAAACCTGACATCAGCTCCATTCATGGTTACAGAGCCGTACCTCAATTTCAAGA
Source organism: Microcaldota archaeon (assembly GCA_021803245.1). Classification (GTDB taxonomy): domain Archaea; phylum Micrarchaeota; class Micrarchaeia; order Micrarchaeales; family CABMGC01; genus JAJZND01. Next base: position 5,539 of record JAJZLT010000017.1, on the reverse strand, counting down.
TAATATCGCCGCCATACGCATCTTCATACGTTGAGATATTGAGAAGGGGCAAAGCCGTAATAACCGTACAGTATGACACAATGGCTATGACAGGCAACGTAAATGCACTAGCCTACTTCGCCAATGCGAGCATACCTCTTGTAAGCCTAATCTGCGATAACGTAAGCATAAGGGTGGTGTCAGGTTATCTTGGGAATAATTACGGCTATGTGTCAGTAGGAGACTTCGGGCTAAGCAGGTCTTATTCGCAGACTCCTGGTATAATCACGAGCCAGTCAGGGTAGCTATAACTGGCATATGGATGAGGCATAATGGAAAGAAAGCATCCCCTTATCGTTTATAACACTCTCTCAAGATCAATGGAGGAGCTCAGGCCGATAGAGAAGGGGAGGGTAAGCATGTTTGTCTGCGGCCAGACTGTGTATGATGATGCGCATCTCGGGCATGCAAAAAATTACATAAATTTTGACATAATAGCGCGATGGATACGTCATCTCGGGTATGACCTTACATACGCCCAGAGCATAACCGATGTTGATGACAAGATAATAGCCCGCGCCGCAGAAAGGGGAATGGAGCCAATAGAACTGGCGCGGGAATACGAAAAACGCTTCTTCGACGACATGCAAAGGCTCGGAGTTAAGGAAAACGTCAGCAGATACCTGCGCTCCCATGACTACATAGAAAACATAAAAAAGCAGATACAATTGCTTCTTGACAAAGGATATGCGTATCCTATCGAGCAGGACATATACTACGATGTATCACAATTTGAAGACTACACGAAGCTGTCCGGAATGAAGCTTGACGAGCTTGAGAAACACAGAATAGAGCCGAAGGAAGGCAAAAGAAACCCGTACGATTTTGCCCTCTGGAAAGGTGCAAAGAAGGGGGAGCCAAGCTGGGAGATAGAATTGGAAATAGATGGCAAAATGTCAAAATTTGCAGGCAGGCCAGGCTGGCACATAGAAGATACGGCAATGACCTGGGCGTTATTCGGTGAGCAGTACGACATACACGGAGGGGCAAAGGAGTTAATCTTCCCACACCATACAAACGAGATCGCGCAGGCGGAAGCGGCCTTCGGCAAGAAGCCATTCGTAAGGTACTGGCTTCATTCAGGAGTGCTCACAATAAAAGGGCAGAAAATGAGTAAGAGTTTGAAGAATTTTATTACCATACGGGATGCGCTCAGCAAGTTTGATCCAGAGGTTCTCAGAGTCTTTGTAGCTTCTACTCAGTACAGCAATGAAATCTCTTATGATGAAAATCTTATGAAAGAGGCAGAAAAGAAGCTGCATTACCTATATTCTTCCATGAGCGCATTTTATAACCTGAAAACTACTGCCGGGAAGCCTCGGAGCGGCCTTGATGCGATAATCACAAAGTTCAAGGAGGATTTTGAAAATGCCATGAACGACAATTTCAATACTCCCCTTGCTCTCTCCAGACTTATTGAAGCGGCAGGTTACCTTCGCGAAGCAGCCGAAACCTCAGCGATAATTACAAAAGAAGAGAAAGGCAATGCGATTGAGGCTGTGAAAGAATGCTCTGGAATACTGGGAGTGCTTGGCAAAGAAACATACAAATCCGCGCTTCCTGAGGGGGCCGGAAAGCTAATCAAAGAGAGGGACAGGCTTAGAAAAGAAAAGAAGTTCAAGGAAGCCGACGCTATAAGGGAGAGGCTGAAAAATGAGTTTCGCATAGGAATAGATGACAGCGAGTTTGGGACGATCTGGCATTATATATAAATAAAATATAAAAAGGAAAGAAAAAGTAAGGTTTAGGCAGGGAGAGCCTGCCTCTCCTGCTCAATTTACCTCAAAGGTTACTATCCTCTTGAAAATAAGGTTGTAGAGAAGCGCAAAGATTAGCCCCCCAATGAATCCGAATACTAAGCCACCAATAACTCCTACCACTATGATTATAGCTCCTGCTAGTGGGCTAGAAATAAGGGCTATTATGCCATATACCAAACCCCCAAGTGCAGATACTATCGCATAGAACTTCGCAAAGGATATGTAATCTAATTTTTCCACTTTTATTCCCAACTTAAGACCTGCTTTATTGTAAATCTTTAAAAATATAAAGCCTACTATCCACTAGGCTTTTTGTCGATTTATTCGGAAGTCACCAATGTTTATCAATGATCCATTACTTATGGAAGAGCCGGGTTGAGTCGAAGGTGTGTGAGTATAACAAAACTCTGAATTGTGTTAGAAACGCCCTCAAAATGCAACATTTACTAAATTCCTGCAATAAGCGTGTTGCTTACTCCGGTGTCAACTCGCCATCCTGACTGCCACTGCCTTCTGACTTGTTTCTCGCCCTGCCACCGCGTTTCTCCTGCCTTCCCTTTGCGCTTGGGAAGAGAAGTGCGAGATCCTCATCCTTTGCCGGGTCTTCAATCCATGCCTTTATGTAGACTGGTATATTCCTCAACGGCTTTGAGTACCTATCTGTGAAGCTGTACTTCTCATCCTCATGCTTAAGCAGTCCCACAGTGACTCCGAAATCAAGGTATCTCTTCCATGTTGCTATTGGCAGCTCATTGCCGCAATCCTTCAGCCTTATCGCGCCTGATTTCTTTACCTTGTATAAGGCCATTGCGAACCTATACGCCTTTGTCTCATTGTCAAAATAAATCTTGGCAAGATCCTTTACATTTGGGTCCTTGAGCTTTTCCTTAAGCGGTGCGTCCTCATATTCCCAGTATTTTATTGACATAAAAACAACAATTATGCATCATTAAACGCTATAACCTTTTCGCAATCTCTCATGCGCTTTTCTCATAAACTATGGTAAGCACATCTCCATCCTCAAGCATATGGTCTACGCCAACACGCTGGTTGCTGAATTTTACGCTAATCCCGCTCACGAGCGCATGCCTTACGTCCTTTGCCGTCTTGGAATGTAGTCTCCTTGCTACGTCCAGTACTGTGCTTCCGTGCTTAACTATCAGAGGCGCCTGCATGTCAGGCATGCCATCCTTGGGCTTCAGGTATACCCTTATGAGCTTGAGCTCCCTGAAAACCTCCCCTTTAATAGCCTCTATGTTCTTTGCCTCCGATGCACTCACGCATATAATCTTCATCGGAGTTATCCTTCCTATCTCTTTTATCACTTTCTCTACGTACTCACTAGATACTGTGTCTATCTTATTAAGCACGACAATCCCGTTTATGTACGTATATTCGTTTGCCATCATTTCATACACGTCAGTTATGTCTGCATCCTGATAGAAAACCAGCGTACCGTTGTATATTTTCAATTCGTTCATTACGCCGATTATGTCCTTTCTGATGGGTATTCTGTGCCTATTGGGCTCAATCTCTATGCCCCCTGAATCCTTCGGGTCAAATCTTATCCTTGGCTTCTCCCGGCCTACAATAACTCCGAGACCCTCAAGCTCATCAAGTATCTTATAAACCTGTACCGGCTGGTTTATGTCTATAACAAGCATTATAAGGTCGGAAACGCGTATCACGCTGCCTATCTTTGCGCCGCCGCCTTTCCCCTCATGGGCTCCTTCGATCAGGCCAGGCACATCCAGAACCTGTATCCTCGCCCCGTTATAGTCAAGAATCCCGGGTATCACGTCTAGCGTTGTGAACGCGTAATTGGCCACCTTCGACTCAACTTTTGTCATCGCGCCAAGCAGAGATGATTTCCCGGCATTTGGAAAGCCTACCAGGACCACGGACGCATCGCCGCTTTTCTTTACTGCAAACCCTACACCACCCCTGCCTTTCTTTTCCGTCATCTCCTTTTTAACTCTGGCCATCTTCGCCCTGAGCATTCCAAGATACTTGTTAGTGGCTTTGTTGTATTTGGTTTTTGAATATGCCTCCTTCAATTCCTCCAGTTTTTGCTCAAGCGTGTCCATCAGCTCACCGTTTACTTAAATACCATCTAATATACTGTAATAAGAATATCAGTACATCACTATTGGATTAATTTATCTGTTTTTAAATATTAGAATATAGCATCTAAACCTTATAAGTGTATATAATGGCAGCAAAATCAAAGGGCAAAGCCAAGAAAAAAGCCAAGGCAAAGAGACGTTAATGCCCGAAATATGGCGGATTGGTGGGTTATTTTTATTTTATTTCATAAACTTTGAGAGATTTTTCCTTACGTTTCTATCGTTCTTAAATGTGTCGTAAAACTTCTTCATCTTGTTGAAATCGCTGAGCAGTGCGCGCACGTCTTTTTCCGATGTGCCGCTTCCTTTTGCGATCCTTGCTATCCTGCCAGGCTCCTTTATCAGCCTTCCATTCTGTCTCTCATCTTTTGTCATAGACCCTATTATGACCTTATATTTCTTTAATTTGTCCTCGCTCTGTTCCACCGCGTCTTTAGGCACGTCAACTGCGCCCATCATGCCAAGCACATTCTTCAACGGTCCCATCTTGCCCATTGCCTTTAGCTGCGTGTAGAATGTATCAAAAGTCAATTCCTGGCTCTCGAGGTCTTCTTCCTTGATGTTTGCCTCTTTAACGGCCTCGTTTACCTTCGTAACAAGCGATTCGAGGTCAGGTATTCCGAGCAGCCTGGATACAAATTTTTTGGAGTCATATAACTCAAGAGCATTCAGTTTTTCACCGGTGCCGATGAAAGTTACGTTTACATTAGAAGCACTCACTGCGCTCAGTGCGCCGCCGCCTTTCCCCGAGCCGTCAAGCTTTGTGACTATTACTCCGGTTATCTTGACTGCGTTATCGAATTCCCTTGCCTGCTTGCCGGCCACCTGCCCTGTATCTGCATTTATCACAAGCAGCTTTTCGTCAGGCTTGAAGGCGTCATTAATGGCCTTCAGCTCATTGACTAGATCCGAATCCAGCGCACTCCTCCCGCTTGAATCGCAGATTATGACTTTCCTGTCCTTAAGGTCCTCCATTCCCCTCCTGACAACCTTTCCTGCGTCCCTCTCCCCTTTGATTCCGAAGAATTTGGCATTCGCCTGGCCTGCAAGGGTTTCAAGCTGCTCATAAGCCGCAGGCCTTGTTACGTCGCAGCATATGAGTCCAACGCTAAGACCCCTGTCCTGGTAGAATTTTGCCAGCTTGCCTGCAGTTGTGGTCTTTCCGGAGCCGTACATTCCAAGAAGAAGTATTCTCTTCGGGCGTATCTGCGGCTCATATTCCTTTCCCATGAGGTTTACGAGCTCCTCGTAAACAATATTCGTTATATACTCCCGCGGGCTGACGCCTCCGGGCATCTTCTCCTTCAGCGCAACTTCCTCTATTTTTTTCGTGAAGGAGTAGACTAAGCTTATCTCCACGTCAGCGGAGATAAGCGCCTTCTGGAGCTCCTTGTTGAACTCCCTGATGGTTTTAGCATCTATTATAGTGGCTCCGGTAAGCCTAGCTATGGCTTTCCTCAAGCCTTCTCCTAAGTCCATAGTCTCATTAATAAAGGATTTTTATACTTTTATAGTTAAACATTTACCTATAAAAGAGTGTATTCCTAAATACCTACTAAACAAGGGCTCGTAGCTCAGCATGGTTAGAGCGCTGGTCTTATACAAGCTTTTGGA
>JAJZLT010000025.1 GCA_021803245.1 Microcaldota archaeon | reverse complement strand
GCCTAATGGCTGCAATGTGCTGCTGTATGAGCTGGTGCTTGCCTATCTCCTTTCCGTGCTGAATTCTCTCCCTCGCCCTCGATACAGATGCCTTCAGCGCGCCTTCTATTACGCCGACACATGCGGATCCTATGCCTATCCTTCCATTCAACAAGGCGCTGTATGCGACATGCAGGCCTTTTCCTTCGCCTCCAAGCACCTCAGATTCGGGAACCTTCACATCCTCGAGTTTTATCATCGAGGTATCAGATGTAAATAAGCCTATCTTCTCCCTGAGCTGCATCTCGATTCCGAAGCCTTCGCTTTCAGAGTCAACCAAGAATGCGGTCATATCATTGCCTGTGCGGGATTTTGCAAAGAGTATAATGTAATCGCAGATCGAACCATTTGTTATCAGATACTTCTCTCCGTTCAGAATGTAAGAATCGCCGTCTTTCTCATAGTTTGTCTTCATTGCTCCAGGATCGCTTCCTGCATCAGGCTCCGTAAGCCCGAAAGAGAAAATATAGTTGCCGCTGGCCATTTTTTCCAGATATCTGCTTTTCTGTTCGGCATTTCCCCATCTCTCAACTGAGGGCAGAGAAATAAACGTCTGCACATCATACATTGTCGAGAATCCAAGCCCGTTCTGTCCCAGCCTCTGCTGTGCAAGGGCATGAACCAGAAATCCCGACTCCTTCCCTCCAAACTCCTTGCCTGCATTTATTGCAAAGAGACCGTGTTTCTTTGCTATCTCGATCGCCTTTTCATTGAACTCGTGCTTCAGGTAATGCTCGTACTCTGATATGCCAAGCTCTTCGGCAGCTAAGTCTACCTTTTCAAGAAGCTCTTTCTCTTCGTCTCCCATAAGCCCTAACCTCTGCAGATCCTGTATGTCGTTTGAGAAGAGTTCATCCATCTAATTGCCCTTATTCATGTATCTCTCTTTTAGCCTGACATATTCCTTCCAATTGTTAGTTATCCTTAGCCTGTGCCTGTCCTCTGTCTTTCCCTTCACGCGAGCCGGCATTCCCATCACAATGCTATTGGGTGGCACTTTTGTCCCTTCCAGTACTACTGCCCCTGCAGCCACTATGCACCCTTTTCCTATCCTTGCCCCTTCAAGTATGACACTTCCCATGCCTATCAGGCAGTCAGAACCTATTATGCATCCGTGCACTATGGCGTTGTGCCCTATTGAGACATTGTCACCTATAATTGTAGGATACTTGTTTGCAGTTCCATGCATTACAGAATTGTCCTGAACGCTGACATTCTTTCCTATTCTTATATAATGCATGTCACCTCTAAGGACTGCCCCATACCAGATGCTCGAGTTGCTTCCCACTGTCACGTCACCTATCAAAGTAGCATTGGGTGCTACGAATGCACTTCTGCTTACCTTGGGTTTCTTGCCCTCAAAATCAATCAATGCCATGCCCTCTACCTATACGCTTCGAACTCCTTGCCAAGTATCGAAGATGCGATCTTAAGGTCCTGTATCTCATCAGTGCCCTCATATATCCTCGCAACCCTGCTGTCGCAGAAGAGCTGGCCTACCGGAGAAAGAAGCGAATATCCAAATCCGCCGTGCACCTGTACTGCCCTGTCTGCCGATTCGAATGCGAGCCTTGAAGCTATCCTCTTTGCAAGCGAAACCCTTAATTCGACCTCTTCCATAACCTGCCTGTTTCCGTAATCATGTTCGTATTCCTCTTTCCTGAAGGCAGCAAAGTACACTGGCCATCTCGCCATCTCAAGATTCTGCCTAATGGCTGCAATGTGCTGCTGTATGAGCTGGTGCTTGCCTATCTCCTTTCCGTGCTGAATTCTCTCCCTCGCCCTCGATACAGATGCCTTCAGCGAGCCTTCTATTACGCCTATGCAGCTTGAAGCAACACCGAGCCTGGCATTGAGTAATGCTGAATATGCAACATGGAGCCCCATGCCTTTTTCTCCAAGGATGTTATCTTTTGCAACAGGCACATCCTTCATTTCTATCATGCCTGTATCAGATGTAAATAAGCCTATCTTTTCCCTGAGCTGCATCCTCGCTATCCCGTCCGAGCGTGCATCAACTATAAAAGCGCCGATCTCCTGAGTTGCATTCTTGTTGCGCGCAAAGACCAGTAAATAATCAGATATGGTGCCATTGGATATCAGGTACTTGGTGCCATTGAGTATGTAGCCACCATCTTTTTCTTCGTAAGTGCTCTTCATCGCGCCCGGATCGCTCCCTGCCTCGGGTTCCGTAAGCCCGAAAGCATATATCCTCTTGCCTTTAACGGCCATTGGCAGGTGCTCTTTCCTCTGTTCAGAAGTGCCCCATCTCTCTATTGTCTGGGCAGTCAAGAACGACTGAACATTTATAAAACTCGATATGCCCAGCCCAAGCTGGCCTAACCTCTCCTTTACCAATGTGGAGACAAGCGGCTTCATGCCTAGTCCGCCGTATTCCTTGCCAATAGGCACTCCGAGCAGCCTGTATTTCGCAAGTATGCCTGGCGCTTCGCTATTGAATTCGTGCTTCAGGTAATGCTCATACTCGGGCAGTGCAATTTCTTCAGCAGCGCTATCCGCATCCTCAATTACCTTAAGCTCCTCATCGTCCAGCTTATACGCTTTTTTTGCGTCTTCCAACGATTCCTTGAATGTTTCTTCCATATGCTCACTTCACCGGAGTCTCGCTAAGCCTCTGCCTTGCATTGGCAATTATTGTTTCTATATATTCTGAAGATACCCTGCGTATTATTGGCTCTCCTATTCCTGTCATTATGCCCCGTATATCCGAAGTGCTTGACCACTGAAGCTGGGCAAGAGATGCACCCTTGCTGGAAAGCTCAAGAACCAGAACCACTTTGATGTTGCTGCCGGCCCCGCTTCCTTCTATAGTATACGCGTATTTATTATCATCCAATTCTTCAAGCCTGCAATCCATCGCCAGAATTCCCTTGACAGCGCCTATTCCCATCTCTACATTTACAGTAAAATGCGTGTCATCCTTCCTGGCAAAGCCCCTTGAATCCGGAATGCACGAAGCTACCTTTTCTGTGTCTCGCAGAAAGGCGCGCGCTTTTTCTATAGAAGTGTCAAAATCCACGACCCCGCCAAATTTTATCTGCATGCCCGTCTATCTATTTCAAAGCTTTAATACTTTTGCATGCAAATTTGGGTTCAAATTAATTTTATTTATGGTGTGATTGCAGCTGCAAATAATCTTTGCTTGCTGCTCCACGGTATTTCCCCATATAATCCAGCCTGCCTGTACCTGCATGACATGGCATCCGTACCGCTGTCAGGAAGTACGATCAGATAATACTCCTTGCTATCCTGGAAAGCCGGTGCCCTTTTGCCTTAAGTTCCAGCTCATAGAACATTCCAAATGCAAGTTTTTGCACATTAAAGCCTTTCTCCGAAAGTACTTTATAAAGCTGATCCAGCATGCTCTTGGCTATCTCTGGCTTGGAAGGTTCTGCAAAAAGGTGTGCAAAAGGATTGAGCACCATCGCATTGATTTTGAGCTGAGCTGCTATGGAAGCCATCTCATCTGCTGCTTTATTTACGATCTCCATCTGCCTGGTTTCGTCGTTTTTCTCGAAGTTTGCAAATACGAGCAATGCATTCTCTGCCTTTACCTGGCCTGCCTGCTCCACAATGGCAGACCTGCCCTGCTCGGTAGGGGTGGCAACAAGATATTCGAGATGCCATGCCAAGAATCTCATGCTTAAACAACACTCGCAATGTCTTTAAGTTGGATGTTATGCTGCCGGTCCGTGCCGTTAGCCAAACAATGTAAAAGATGCAAGGCAACTGTTTTTATAAATTTCCGTGTGAATAGCTGTTTATGCGGCAAGCGCAATTAAAGGTTTGAAAATGAGGGTAAGGTGGCTTATAGGCGGGGCCCAAGGAACTGGCGTCGACACAGCAGCAAACGTTTTCGGCGCTGCAGTCGCGAGGGCAGGATATTACCTATTCGGCAGTAGAGAGTACTTTTCAAATATAAAAGGGAGGCACAGCTACTTCAACGTTGTAATAAGCGACAAGGTTCAATTTAGCATAGACAGCAAAGTAGATATACTTGCAACATTTGATGCGGAAACCATATTTCAGCACTTTGACGATGTAACAGGATACCTGATATATGATAAGGCCCAGGAGCAGACCGGTATCGATAAGATACGTTCCCTAGAATTTGGAATAGCCAAGAGGCAGGCAGCCATACTTGAAAAGGCAGGGCTTGGAATTACCGTTGCAGACGTGATAAAATATCTTTCAGACAAGGGAGTCAAGGCGGTTCCGATAAATTACGGGCCCCTGATGAAGGACATAATAAACCAGTTGAAGATAGACCCATTCGTTGCAGAGCGCGCAAGGAATATGATATGCATAGGCGCATCATTTTCCCTGCTCTGCTCCAACCTGGATCACCTAAGCGGCGCAATAGAGCAGATATTCGCAGGCAAGCAGAAATTCCTCGAGCTCAACAAATTGGCAGCTACGGCCGGCACAAACGCCGTAACCAATGCATATTCACTTAAAGACATCAAAGCAAGCGGCCGCAGGGCGCAGCTTGATGGTAATACTATCTCTGCCCTTGGCAAACTTTATGGCGGTCTGCGCTTTCAGTCATATTATCCGATAACTCCCGCTTCAGATGAGAGCACGTATATAGAAACTAACCAGCTTGTAGCGGTCAAATCTGAAGGCGAGAAACAAGGCGTAATTGTAGTGCAGACTGAAGATGAACTGGCCGCAATAAATAGCGCCGTAGGCGCGTCTCTAACCGGAGCCAGATCCGCCACTGCCACGTCCGGTCCTGGCTTTTCTCTAATGAATGAAGGAATAAGCTGGGCAGGAATGAATGAAGTCCCTGTTCTTGTAACCTACTACATGCGGGGTTCGCCTGCGACAGGTCTGCCTACCAGAAGCGGCCAGTCGGATCTGAAGCTTGCGCTAAATGCCGGACATGGGGAATTTGCAAGAATAGTTATAGCATCAGGGGAGCATGCAGAAATCTTCAATGATGCAATAACTGCAATGAATCTGGCAGAGCTATGCCAAACTCCTGCAGTGCACATAATAGAAAAGACGCTTGCAAATTCATATTCGATAATGGACAGGGAATCATTCTTTACAGATGCCAGGATAGAAAGGGGCAAGATTGTATATCCGGAAGACCCTGAAAACTATAAACGCTTTGAGATAACCCCTGATGGAGTATCTCCGAGGGCATTCCTTGGCCACGCCCAGATGTATTATACTGGTGACGAGCACGATGAGCGCGGGCATATAGCAGAAGACCCGTTCAATAGAACTGCCATGTACGAAAAAAGAATAAAGAAACTGAAACAGGCTGAAAATTATCTCACAGAAAAGCAAAAGGCCAACATAATAGGCACAGGTTCTACCGTCCTGCTTACATGGGGCTCTCCGAAAGGTGCAATAATTGATGCCATGGAGCTTTTAAAGGATGATGGCATAGACATAGAAATGGTGCAGGTAAGGGTATTCAGCCCGTATCCGTCTGAGCTGCTGAAAAAGACGCTTGCAGGAAAAAAGCAGATAGTCGCGGTAGAGAATAACAGGAATGCACAAGGAGCCGAAATAATGACCGAACAGACCGGAATAATGCCGACCAATTACATATTGAAATGGAATGGCAGGCCCATGGCCAGGGATGAACTCGCCGACGCCATAAAAGATGTTGTCAGGAACAATACAAAAATGGTGGTTTTAAATGGAGGCAAATAAAGAAATAGAATTCAATGACTGGTGTGTGGGATGCGGGGATTTTGGCATACTGCGCGGCATGGAAGCAGCATTAAGAGAACTCAAACTTGATTTCACTGATGCTGTTTTGGTTTCAGGGATAGGGTGTTCCGGAAAGCTGCCCCATTTTGTTTCAGGCCCCATATCAGGTGTGCATACTCTTCACGGAAGAGCCCTTGCGTTTGCGCTGGGTATAAAGCTAGCCAATCCCGGCCTTAAAGTAATTGTCAATGCCGGAGACGGAGATACATTTGGGATAGGGGTAGGGCATTTTGTAAGTGCAGGCAGGCGCAATGCATCCATCGCATTAGTGGTTCACGATAACAGGGTTTACGGACTTACAAAAGGGCAGGCTTCTCCCACGATGCCGCTTGGAGAGCGCACCAAGTCCCTCCCGAAGCCAAACATAAATGGCCCTATAAATCCAATCGCACTTGCAATCTCTTCAGGCTATACGTTTGTTGCCCGCAGTTTTGCATATGACACTTCGATGACAAAAGAACTGATAAAGCAGGCAGTAACGCACAGGGGAATGGCCTTGGTGGATGTCCTGCAGCCATGTCCGACCTACAATGACATAAACACAAACGAATGGTACAGGGAACGCATATACGCGCTGGAAGATGATCCGGAGGTGCACAATGAATCAGAGACACTAGCAAAGATGACACAGGCGCTGAAGAATGCCTATATAGAAGAAGAAAAGATACCATTGGGCATATTCTACAAGAATGAGCTAGTGCCTACATACGAGGAGCGCATAAAGTCAAATATACCAAATTATATGGAAAATTACCCTGCGATGCAAAAAATAGAAGATAATGGATTAGCAATAACCGAATTGGATAAACTCATAGACGCAAGAACCGTGATATGATCAAGAATCTCCGGCCCCGCAGGCGCACATTCCGTTTTCGTCAATCCTGCTTCCGCATATTGGGCACATGTGTTTGTATATTACTTCGTGGTATTCCTTTTTGTAAAGCTCCCTGTGTGCGTCACCGGACCTATACTTTCTTTTTATCCTGCGCTTGAGTTCATCCTTCGTTTTTGCATGCAGACTATTCAATTTCGAAGCTTTTGCTTTCATTTAACCTGATCCCTATTTAGATTTTAGATATTTAAAACTTCATATAATTATCTTAGCTGGCACTAAACCGGGTTTAATCATGTTAAGCCTAAAAACCATAAGCAAATGGCTTGTACTGAGCAGGTGGTGGTCTTACATTACTGATTTTATAGCCGTTACAGTAGGCAGTATGCTGGCCCTTCCGGAATTCAACACTGCTTTGTATATTGCAATGCTCATAGGCACAATCTCTCTAAATGCGTTTGCCAATTTCATGAATGACATACACGATTTTAAAAAGGGCGAAGGATGGAAAAATAGAGCAAAGCTTAAACAGCCAAATCCAATAGCAAGCCGCGCTGCCAGCATCGCAGACATAAGAGCAGCAAGCATATTGGCGCTGGCCATAGCCGTTCTCTCCGGAACGTACCTAATAATGTACCGCGGCATAGCAATTTTGCTGCTGGGCTCGATTGGCATTGCAGCTGCATATTTTTACAGCGCAGGAAAGAGCATCAAGTCGCTGGCGCTTGGAGAAGTACTGGTTTTCACAATTTTTGGTCCTATTATGACTATTGCCGCGTATTACGTAGAGTCGGGCAGGGTGAGCCCTGCCGCAACCGCGATGTCTGTAATCGTCGGCATACTGATAATGCTGGTGCTACTGGCAAACAATATCCGGGACATAAAAATAGACAGAGAGGCAGGTGCAAGGACGATAGCAATTCTCCTAGGCCGCGATAAATCTATGTTGATGTTTTATGCCTTTATGGCTTTGGCATACCTCTTGTTCGTAATGCTGGTAGCTGCCGGTGTGCTGCCGCTTCTTTCCCTCATCGCCTTGGCCAGCGCCATTCCGGCTATAAGGCTATGCATTTCGATGCATGCAAATGTCAGCAAGAATTCTGCAGAGCTTGTCGCAAGAATTGCATTTTTCTTTTCAGTGTTGTTTTCTATAGGGATGATTGTGCAGCAACTAACCCTGCTCTAGCAAGGCATTGGTCGCATCTCTTCAATTCTCTTTAATCGCAGCAAAAAAGCGTAATATTTATATTTATGATATATCATAAAATGATATATGCATTCTGATATAGAGATAAAGAATTTGACAAAACTTTTTGCAATACTCCTACTCAACGAGAAGGACCAGCACGGATACGACATAATGAAATCAATAGAAGCCAGGCTGGGCAGCAAAACCAGCTCGGGGCAGATTTATCCCTTTCTAAGGCAGCTGAAAAGGTACGGATACATTGATGCAAAGGGGGCGAAAGGGGAAAGAGACAAACAGGTATACTATCTCACACCAGAAGGCATAAAATTCGTAAAACGCTTATCAAGCAAACTTGAAGATTTCTTCGAAATTGCAATAAAGCCCAACATTATCACATGCGCACATTGCGGTTGCGAGATATACAAAGGAGGCTACAAGGAAAAAATCAACGGGAAATACTTGAGCTTCTGTTGCAGTAATTGCGCTAAAGGCTACAAGCTTATACCTCAAATCAGGGTAAATCAAAGAAGTGTATAAAATGACAAATAAAGGAACCAAAGCAGACTGCAGCGTGTGCCCTCCCATAGTTATGGAAAAATCAGATGTCTGTGAGGCATCTGAAAATATGCATGCAGAAATGCAGGATAAATGTTAAATTGGTGAAAAAATGATAGATCCGGTATGCAATATGGAGATAAATGAAAAGTCCGAATTTAAAAGCAACTATGGCGGAAAGGTTTACTTCTTCTGTTCTGCAAGTTGCAAGCAGAGTTTCGATAAGAAGCCTGACAAGTATTTGAAAAGGAAATGACAGCATGCTGTGCACGGCAGATTCCGTCCATTTCTGTAGCAATCTGGCAGTCAAGTTCTGCCATATGCGCCAGTTGGGCTCACCTGCAGCATGCGCTGCAACAAAATATGCCGCGATGAAAGGCAAGCGAAAGGCGTGGTAAATGGCAAATGATCCTGTATGTGGAATGTATGTTGATGAGAAGAAATCCTCGTTAACCAGCGAAAAAGAAGGCAGAAAGTATTATTTCTGCAGTACTACGTGCAAAATACAGTTCGACAGGCCTGAACTTGAGATGAAGTTCCTAAAGAGAGCACTTGCAGTTTCATGGCCGCTGACCGTGGCAATTGCAATGATGACGTATGTTCTTCATTTCAGTTACAGCAACGACGTAATGCTTGTACTTGCCAGTATAGTGCAGTTCTATGCCGGTAAGAGATTTTATGCGGGAATAGCGGATGCCATAAATAATAAATCAGCAAATATGGATACGCTGATAGCAATAGGTTCGAGCGCAGCATGGGCATACAGCACAGCCGTTGTATTATTGCCTGCATTTTTTCCCACAGGAAATACGTACTTTGATACATCTGCAATAATAATCTCGTTAATATTGACCGGAACGTATATGCAGAGAATTGCAGAGTCAAGAGCCTCAACAGCAGTCTCTGCCCTTGTAGCTCTGCAGCCAAAAATCGCACACCTTATGAAAGGAAACAGGATAACCGATGTTGGCATCGGGGAGGTAAAAATTGGCGACATACTTCTAGTGAAGCCTGGAGAAAAGATCCCTACTGATTCTACAGTTATCGAAGGAGAAAGTTCCTTGGACGAATCAATGGTTACCGGAGAGAGCATGCCTATCACAAAAAGAAACGGCAATAAAGTTATAGGAGGAACAATCAATTTAACGGGCTCGCTGAAGATCAGGGTGTCCAAAGTAGGCAATGATACTGCGCTCGCACAGATAATAAAAATAGTACAGGATGCCGCCTCAAGCAAGGTTCCGATACAGAGACTGGCTGATAAGGTAGCGTCCTACTTTGTTCCTGTGGTAGTGTTAGTGGGCATAATCTCTGCCCTTGGGTGGTATTTTGTTGGTGCAGTGGGGCTCAATACTTCCATATTGATATTTGTCAGCGTGCTTATCATAGCCTGCCCCTGTGCGCTGGGCATAGCTACTCCCGCAGCCCTGCTTGTTTCGTCCGGAAAGGCAGCTAAGGAAGGCATACTAGTGAAAAGAGGGGAAAGCCTGCAGGTCGCAAGTAAAGTCAATACAATAGTCTTCGACAAGACAGGTACCCTTACTAAAGGCAGACCTGAAGTTACAGACATAGTTGCCGTATCCGGCTACAATGAGAGGAAGATCCTTGAGCTTGCAGCGACCGCGGAGCTGAATTCAGAGCATGTACTAGGCAAGGCTATAGTAGCTAAGGCGGAGAAGGATGGGATAAAAATAGAGTACCCTAAAAAATTTACATACCTGCAGGGTTCTGGCGTCACCGCAGTCAATAAAAAGGGTAAAAAAATTGCAATAGGGAACAAAGGCCTGTTCAATATGAAACTGGAAGGTAGCTTAGAAAAGAGGCTTCAGGAAATGGAAGCGCAGGGAAAAACCACCCTGATTGTAAGTGAAGACAGCGTTGCAGTCGGCCTTATATCTCTCTCCGATGCACTTAAGGAAGATAGCAAAAAGGCAGTAAGCGCTTTCCGGGGCTCTGCAATTGACCTTTGGCTGGTTACTGGCGATAACGAACGCGTCGCAGGTGCAGTTGCAAGAAAATTAGGAATAAAGAATGTCATATCACAGGCAAAGCCCAGGGACAAGCTGGAAAAAATCATCGAGCTACAAAAATCAGGCAAAGTAGTTGCCATGATTGGTGATGGAATTAATGACGCGCCTGCGCTTACAAAAGCAGATCTTGGCATAGCCATAGGCGCAGGAACCGAGGTAGCCATACAGGCAGGGGGCATAATCTTGATAAAGAACAGCATTTACGATGCCTATGTGGCAATTGAACTTGGGAAAAGCACCATGTCCAAGATAAGGCAGAATCTACTCTGGGCTTTTGGCTACAATGTAATACTTATTCCTGTTGCAGCTGGGGCACTTATTCCTATATTTACGATAAGCATCTATAATTTTCTGCCCCTGCTCGCCGCTTTTGCAATGGCATTTAGTTCAGTAACAGTTGTGGTAAATTCCCTCCTTCTTGGCAGATTCAGGGTGAAAGGGCAAATTAGGCCGAAGTAGATGATACGCTATTATGCCTGCAGGCCCAAATCTTAGAATGGCATCCTGTCAGGTAAATGCCGTTTAGAGCGGATCTCCATGAAAAAAAAGTTTAATCAGGGGTTGTTTATAGGCAGATTTCAGCCATTCCACAAAGGCCATTTATACGCGCTTGAGGTCGCCTCATCCCTCTGCAAGAAACTGGTTATAGGCATAGGGAGTTCCCAAGAAAGAGGCACGGAAACAAATCCTCTTTCAGCAGATGCCCGCATAAGAATAATAAAAGCAGGCATTAGAGGAACACAGATTAAAACTTCAAATCTAAAGTTTATTGAAATACCCGATTTCCGCGACAATGATGCATGGTTCGAATACATAATTAAAAAAGAACCCGGAATAAATATAATATTCTCCAGGAATGCGCTGGTAAAGAAGATATTCTTAAGTCATGGAATCCCTATAATGTCTCCAGAATGGTATAAACGTAAGACGCTTGTCGCAACAAGGATACGGGGCCTGATAAAGAGCGGAAAAAGATGGCAAGACCGCGTCCCTGAAGGCGCAGTAGACGAAATAACTGCGTGTGAATCTTCAATAAAGGAGGCAGAAAGCCGGACAACAAAAAAGAAGCCTAGAAGCTTTGTAATGACGCGCGGGCAATACAGAAAAAAGCAGTAAAGAAGAGGATCACTGCCTATTAGATTGGTAGCAAAAGAGTGGTAACTGCGTATTTATTTCCTGTCTTTGGCGGCATCATAATTTTCTATCTTCATTGAACGGTCATACAAGTATGCAAATCTCTTTGCAGCATCTTTGAAATTTATCCTTGTTATATGTTCACTTTTCTTGTTTATTATGTTGAATGGGGGTATTTTGTAAGCTATATGGTCATCCATGAGGAACCTTTCATGCTGTTCGATAGCATCACTTTCGTTCATTATTCTTGCCTCGAAATCTACACCTGGAATAGTAAGTTCTTTCCTGAAATCCTTCATATCTTCAGAGAAATGTGAATCCATCATTTCTACTGAAGTGAGTATCGTTATTTTCTTGAAATTATGTATGCTGGGCATGCAGAAACGGTATAGATTCGAAAGAGCAGTGGAGTTGAAGTGCTTGTCTATTATGCGCAGGTGTCCGACCATGCCTGGAAAAAGCCTGTCCTGCAATGCCATATAGTTGGCAAAAGGCCGCGAAGGATCTATAGAGAGCATGGTAACGCCTTTAGCAGCCTTGGCAACGTGGCTTCTTATAAGATACTCTATATAAAGGCTCGCTGTTAAAGAAACAGCCGCTCCTAAGTATGGGGTGTATATATAGATGCTGGCCAATTCGGCAAAAAGGCTTTCGGATGCGATGTAAAAGAGGAGCACATAAACCAGTGTAAGGCCAGCGTGCAGGAAGGTATACTTGCTGATATCCCTCCCCGGCCTTTCTTTCCGATTCATCAGCAAAAAGAATGAGATTCCCGCAAGCGTCAGCGAGACAATGAATATAACATAAGACTCCGTAAGGCTTACACCTATAATCTGCAGCTGTGCCGCTATAGGCTGTATCAATGGTATCACGTTGCCTATGTTGGGCGATACCTGCAATGAAGCACCAAGCCCGATGCCATATAGAAGCGAGAGCGTTCTCAGCAGATATACTGAACCGAAAATCAGAAGCAGCGAAGCTACATATAATACCACATAAGCAATTGATGCTCTGGATCTGATCCTGTCACTTTCCACCATTATTACTAATTACCAGGAAACGTTATTAGCACTTAGCCCTACTGCTTTGGCAAGTATGCTTTTTCATCCGGATAAGAAAAATGGGGCAATAACACGCCATACCGCAGCCAGTGATATAATTGAAAATGTTTTTAACATTTTTCCTTCAATTAAATATGTGAACTTAAAGAATCAAAGAGCCTGGAAGCAACGGAAAGCTCAGTCTGCCATGGAATATTTAATGACATACGGATGGGCGCTGCTCCTGATTATAATAGTTATTGCCATTCTGTACGAGATAGGCATATTTAATTACGCATATATAGAGCCAAGGGAGCCTCCGGGCTCTTGCCAGGTAGTAAGGCCAAATGGACCCGGATCTACAGTACCTATAGCAATGGAGGGAAACTGCGGCAGAGCTTTGCCTGAATGGGTAATGGGATCTAAAGGGGCAGGCGATTTTGTAATAGTGCCTGGCTCAAATGAGCCTTCCAGCATGTTAAATATAGTGGGGAATAACATAACAATCTCTGCGTGGGTACTCATCTACGGCTCGCCATACCACGATATAATAGATAAAGAAGGCCAGTACGGCATGAAAATAGATTACAACAACTATCCCCACGCATGCACTCCGAGCGGCAATACCGGGCTGTGCCTAGAGTGGGATACTTCAAATAACTGGGCTGGAAACAGCTTCCCTATACCTGGCGGAGCCTTTGGAAAATGGATGTTCCTCGCAGTCACGATGTCCGGCTCGAAGAAATATTGGTATGCAAACGGCGTTCAGATAGGAAATATTACCGTTACCGGAAGCCTCACATATTCGGATGCCAATTTCACAATAGGTGCCATTTCCAACGGTTTTAGCGGATACGGTGAAGCAGAGTGGTTTAACGGCACCATTTCAAATGTGCAAGTATACAACTCAACGCTGACCCCGTCAGATATACAGGTTCTATACAAGGAGGGAATCAACGGTGTTCCAATAGATTTACAGTCTCTTGTCGGATGGTGGCCTCTTGATGGAAATGCCAATGACTCAAGCGGAGACAATCTTAACGGATATGTGTATAACTCTTATTTCTCTAACGCATGGATAAACAGGTATCCGCTCATAGGCGCGCCGTAAGATTCAATATCTGCGGCTATCCTTGCGGCCCCCGCGCCGTTTATTGCCCCAATTATTCCTATAGCCTCTATTTTCGTTCCTTTTTATAGGCCTGAAGCCGTTTCCCGGCCTATTGTCATAGCCCCTGCCCCTATTGTCATAGCCGCCGCTACCACTGAACCTTTCCCTGCTCCTGTTTCTAAAGAGGGCTATGTGCTGGAAAGGCGAGGTGTCCAGCCCTATCTTCTCCATGTGTACATTTGCTATATACTCAAGATCCTTCACATTTTCTATCTGGCTTGTGGATGCAATAGTAAAGGATCTGCCATCAGCGTCCATCCTGGCAGACCTGCCTACTCTGTGTATATAAGTGTGCGGATCGTCAGGGATATCAAAACTTATTATGTCGGATATGCCTGAGATGTCTATGCCCCTCGCTGCTACATTAGTGGCGATAAGAAATCTTTTGCTTGTCTTAAATTCCCTTAACGAGTGCTCTCTTTTAGCCTGAGTAAGCCCGCCATGTATTTCAGCAACATCGAATCCCTGCCTGCGCATTTCATCGTAAAGCGCACTGGCTGCGAATTTAGTCTGCACGAATATTATGGCCTTCTTTGGATTATACTGTTTAATATAAGCCAGGAGAGCTGCGAATTTGAGCCTGTTGTCTACTATTGTATAATAATGCTTTATTTTGGTAACAACCAATTCGTCGTCACTGCCAACCTTTATTATCGATATATCGCGCATATGTCTCCTTGCCACGGTTATAATTTTTTCAGGCATTGTCGCGGAGAAGAGCAGCGTCTGCTTTGTTTTTGGCGTCTGGGAAAGTATGAATTCTATGTCTTCTATGAAGCCCATGTCAAACATTGTGTCTGCTTCGTCAAGAACCAAGAACCTTATCTTGTTCAGATTAAGCGCCCTCCTCTCCATAAGGTCTATTATCCTGCCCGGAGTTCCTATAACTATATTCGGATTCCTGCTAAGCGCCTGCATCTGCACATTTATGGATGCGCCGCCATATACCACCACTGCGCTCCTGCCGCTTCCATGTCTTAGTTTGTTTGCAACTTCTGCTATCTGGAGTGCAAGTTCCCTGGTGGGCACTATTATCAATGCTTCAGTGTCATTTCCGTTAGCACCCATCTGCCTTATCGGTATCAGGAATGCAGCGGTTTTGCCTGTACCTGTCTTTGCCCGGACTATCACGTCCTTTCCCTGTAGGGCTACCGGTATGACCTGTTCCTGCACTTCTGTAGAGTTTATAAAATTCATTCTCTTTAGCGCCTCGACTAGCGAGGTATCTAGATTCATTTCTGAAAACGGCTTCAATTTAGCACCTGTGTATGGAAGCAAAAGAAGTAGTATGCACAGATTTTCTTATAAAAATCAACTATCTAAGCCAACTTTTTAGTCCAGTTGTATTGTACTACTGCATCTGCTTTTAATAATGTTATAATTACTCAGATATTTAAAGGCTTCTGAAAGCGATCGCACAAAATAGTTTTTCATTATCTCTTTTAAATTAAGTAAGAATGCGCTATCCGGAACCTGCTGTTGGCATAATCGATGTGCCATCATACGCGGTGTCTTTTAAAATCACTTCCTTACTATGTTGAAAAGCCTATCCAACTCTTCATAATATGCCTTTCTGGTTTTTTCATCGAGATAAGACTGGTTTACGAGGCTTCTTAGCTTCACTACGTTTCTTATGTTACCTGCAATGTCCACGTCTCTCATGTAGGCCGGGAGCGAAATCACTAGCTCTTCTGCAGATCCGAATCCATTAGCAGGTACCCCCGGATATCTTGCAATTGCGCTTGCTCTTCCCAGGTTCCTGCCTGTACCTTGCAAATCGCCCCATAAGCCACAGGCATTCTACCTTCAGCATTTTTATCCGGAATCCATAAGCCAGAACTCTCCAAGCGTTTTCTCCCTGTTAATTTTAGCATCCCATCATCTAAACCAGTAGCGGTAGCTAAACAATATATGCTTATCCTACAATCCTCAAGCAGCGGGCCTTCAAAGGAAGAGCCTGTGCGCGCTTCCCAGAATGGTCTGATAGGCTTCACACGAGGTCCAATGCTGCGGGTCCTTGCCCTGGGCTATGATACTCCTTGCCTCTGCTGCTCTTTCGCCATTCCATGCCTTAGAGAGATCAAAGTCAATCTCCCTTAGGTTGGCTATCTTATAATCCCACATTATCGAAGGATATATGTTGCCCCAGTTGTCCAGGAAAAAGGATGAATCCATGCTCCTGCACTTCATAGGCGCCTTCGAGGTATCGGCAAACCTTATGAGGTTCCTTAGGAAAGATGCCTCTATAATTTCTTCAGGACCAAGGCTGAATACCCTGCCAGAGTATGCAAAGTTCAGATCCTTCAGCGCTGCCTCTTTGTCAGCCACTATCTTCGCGCCTTCATTCCTGTAATATGCTCCGGAGATCTGCGCAAGGTTTATGTGGAAATCGTTGAGCGTCAATCCTGGAACGTCATGCCTCACTTTATTATATGTCTCCTCGAAGCTCCCATTGTTCATGGTGCTTATGGTGTATCCAAAGACAACTCCAAGATTCTTGTATTCTTTAGAAAGATCCCTGATGGCCTTAAATAAGCTCAGTGCCCTATCGTAATTGCCAGGAACGCCTCTTATCTTGTCGTGCAGTTCCCTGTATCCGTCAAGGCTTACTGTTATGGTGATTTTAGGCACTCCAAGCATAGCCATTTCCCTGAGATTGTCTATTATCTTGCCTTCCCTGCATAGTGAATTTGTAGGTATTGTGACCAGATAAAGGCCCTTCCAGTTTTCCTTAAAGGCCCTCACTATTTCAACAATGTCCTGCCTAAGGAAAGGCTCCCCGCCGGTAATGCTTACCCATCTGAAATAAGGGTTCTTCTGCGCAAATGTGCGTATCTCCTCCAGGCTAAGCTCGTTCGAAGGCCTGAGCTGCCATATGTTGCATGTAAGGCATCTGCTCTGGCAGTTCATTGTTATCGCAAACGTCAGCTTATAGGGCTTCTCAAGAGCAGTGAAATTGCTTTTCAAGGCCTCATAGGCCAGCCAGAAGGATTTGCTGTCCATAATACTAAATTATCTTAGATATAATGTGATATAATAAGATTTCGCATTTATTGCTTCTCAAGTGCTTTTGCTACGCCTTTTGCTATCTCTAAGCCTGCCTCATGCGCTGCCTCAGCGGTAGATGCACCGATGTGCGGGGTTATTATTAAATTAGAATTATTTCTGGCGTACTCTACAATAAGGAAGTCCCTTTCGGATAACGGTTCATCTTCAAATACGTCTATCGCCGCGCCATTTATTTTACCGTCCTTTAGTGCCTCTATAAGCGCTGCGTTATCTATCAAGCCTGCCCTAGCAGTGTTTATCAGAAGCGCATTTCTCTTCATAAGCCCAAATTCGTGTTTGCAGATTAGGCTGGTACTTTCTCCGGTTAGGGCCGCATGCAACGTTATAATGTCAGAATTTTCCAGGAGAGAATTGAGATTTACGAGTTTTGCGTCCTTGCTGCTCTTTACATATGGATCATAGGCTATGATCTTCATTCCAAAGGCTTTTGCATACTCCGCTACCTTGCTTCCTATCCTGCCTATGCCTATTATACCGAGTGTCTTCCCATCCAGCTGCTCTCCAATGAATCGATATCTTTCCCACTTTCCTTCAGAGACGCTTCGGTATGCCCACGGTATCTTCCTGGAGAGGCTTAATATAAGTGCCATGGTGTGCTCTGCAGTCGGAATAGTGTGCGTTCCATGAAGATTTATTATCCTGATTCCCCTTTCCCCAGCGTAATCTACATCTATGTGGTTCAGGCCGGTAGTGGCAGAGCCTATGATCCTGAGTCTTTTAGCCCTAGCGAGCACCTTCTTGTCAAGATGGGTTTCTATCCTTACAATTATTACATCGAAATCAGCTATCTTTTCTGCAAGCTCATCTTTTCCCATCCTCTTTGCTACAACATCTCCGCAGCTCTCCAATATGCTTACAGCATCGCCATCAAAGTATTCCGGCTCAGTCACAAGTATCCTCATCATTACACCTTAACCCTGCTACACGCATAGCGGGATTTGCTGCTTCCTGCATTTGCATTACAGGAATACATCCTATGTATTTATATGCCACATATGCGGGAATATAACCCGCATAGCCATCCGTCAAACCATTAAGAAAGCAGTATATACCTCCTTATTCACAATATAATATGTGAAGGCAGGCAAGTGTCCGGCTATTAACGGTCTGCTTACCGCGTGCCGCCTTCCGGCATCTTCAGATGCCTCTTCCCCCACTCGGCGTTCAGGGTGTAAACATGAGGGGATTAGAGCATGGGGAGTGAAGTGCCTGTGTTTGTTAGGTGCCTTTCTCAGTTTTCTTGTCTGTTTTGCTATTAGATTGCCACGAATAGGTATGCGCTCGCATGGCTTATTATGTTGACAAGTGCATTTGGATATGCGCCAAAGAAGAGGGTTGCGAAGATGCAGGCAATCAGCACTACCTGCAATCCCAATTCCATTTCCAGTTTCCGTTCGTTCTGCTTTCCAGTGTATGCTGCAAGTATTGGCCTTGCATAATAGTAAACTGAGATCACGCTATTGATTATCCCGAGTATGGCCAGTACAAGCAATCCGGAGTTTACTGCGCTTAAGAAAAGGAGGAATTTGCCCACGAAGCCGGTAGTCAGCGGCAGGCCCACCAGGGAAAGCATGAGCAGGGTCATAGCGAATGCAGCAAACTTGTTTTCGCCATTCAATCCTATCAGGTCATCGATGTTGCTCCTGTTATTCTTCTCAAGCCAGGCGACGATGCCCAGTAAGCCTATGAATATGAATGCATGCGCAAATATCTGGAATAAGGATCCCGTAATGCCGAGCTGGGAACGCGTAGCAATACCTATCAAAATGTATCCGGCTTGCGAGATTGAAGAATACGCCAGCATCCGCTTCAGATTTGTCTGCTTCAGGGCCACGATATTTCCATAGAACATAGTAAGGACTGAGAGCGCGGCCACCACTAAAAAGGCGGAGCCATATCCAACAAATACCAGTATCAGCACCTGTATAAGTGCAGCGAAGCCCAGCTTCTTATTCACGCCGCCAAGCATTCCGGTGACGTATGCGTCTGAACCTTGGTACACGTCAGGGACCAGCACATTGAACGGGAATATGGAAGTTTCAAAGCCCAGCGCGATTATGAAAAGCACAGAAGCGAACATCATTATGCCGTTCTTGCCGTGCTGCGTAATCGACAGGCTGTTTGAGCCTCCATAAACAAGAACAATGGCAAGCGAGAGCATCGCTATTGCTATGGATGACATTATGAAGAATTTCGCAGAGGCCTCAAGGCTCTTCTTTGATAGCAATATGACAAAGACAGTAGGTATTGATGCGAGTTCAAGGCCGATGAAGATGCTTATAAGCGAGTTGGAAAGCGAAACTGTGAACATTCCGAGAAGCACAAAGCTGGCAAGCACTGAGAAATCACCATAATTGTGTGAGTATTCGAATGCAAGTATGTTTACGAGCAGCATCGATGCCGTAAACAGTACTGAAAAGAAGAGCCCGTATGGATTAATGCTCACAAGGTGAAATTCGGTGAAATTTCCATAAGCAACTCCCGTATATCCCAATACGATGCCTATAAGGCCCATGGCTATGATGTTGACCGCAAGCTGTGCCTTCTTTCTCCCCAGGAGCCTTACGGCAAGGTTTCCCAGCACAAGAAAAGCGCAGAGAAGTGCAAATACATAGAATATAAGTACCATATTTCCACATCACGAGCTATACGATATAAATGTAAATTGTCAGTATCACAAGTCCGATGGCAAACAGAAGCGCATAGAAGTTGATGTTTCCCGAGGAAAGTCTGCGCAGGTAAGAGCCGGAATTTGAGACCAGATGCCCTGCATAATCAAATAAATCGCTAAGGTAAAGGTCGAAAAGGGCAAGGCCTTCTGCGAATCCATAAAGAAACCTTGCTCCGGCAAGATAAAGTGCGTTCATGGCCGTACTGCTGTAAATCAGATAGTTCAAGAGCTTCTGCTTTACCTCCATTCTTCTACTGAATGCAAGATAGCTTGCTATCATGCCTGCCACCGCTATTGCCATGACCGTAACCGTGCCTATTGGCTGAAGAGAGGATGAGAGGAAAGAGCCCAGGGAGCTGTTTAAATAATAATTGGAATTCAGGGAGAGATATCTATCGAAATAAAAAAATGCTCCAGAAGCAAGCAGCGTAAATACCGACAGGACGGCCATTGCAGAAGTCATGCTCCTTGGCGTGGACTGATACCTGCTGACTACCTCGCTGTTGCGCGTATCTCTCGAGATCAGGAAGAGCCACCTGAAGATGTAAAAGCTTGTCAAGAGCCCTATGCCTGAGATTATTGCATATGCCAAGAGATTTGCTGAGAACGACGCGCCGAGCCCCAGATTGGCGAAAAACCCGTCGAAGGGCACAAAGCCAGCAAGCGCAAGCACCCCGAATAGCGTAGTAATGTAGGCCAGCCTGTTGCTCTTCAGGCCTGCTGTTTTGTCAATATCAGTAGTCTCGTTCGCATCCATCACCACGCCTGAACCGAAGAAGAGCAACGCCTTATAGAAACTCTGCGCGAAGAAGAAGTAAAGCGCAGCGACAAGAGCGCCGCTGCTTACTGCAGCAAGCATAAGTGCCAGCTCCTGCACCGTGGAGTATGCGATTATTTTCTTTATATGCTTCTCCTTCGAGGCATTAAGTGCGGCAAGCACTGCAGTTATCACGCTTATGATAAGCATAACCCTGATTACGCCAGTCACTTCAAAAAGGGGGAGGAGTATTATCGCCGCGAAGACCCCTGCCTTTACCATTGTCGTCGAATGAAGGAATGCGGAAACAGGAGTCGGGCCTTCCATGGCGTCTGGCAGCCATTCAATGAATGGAAACTGCGCTGATTTGGTGAATATGGCTATGGCCATCAGAGTGGCAGCCAAAGTGGCGAAGAGCGTGTGTGAGCTCAATTGCTGGAATATGGCCGCAAATTCCAGGCTGCCAAAGACATTCAGGAATATAACCATCGTAGCCAGTATAGAAAGGTCGCCAATCAGTATTATGGTAAAGGTCTTTCTCGCAGCCCTCGCAGCACTAGGTTTCCAGTACCAAAATCCTATGAGCATATAGCTTGTCAGGCTGAGCATCTCCCATCCTATAAACATTACTATAAAATTGCCGCTCATTGCAAAGAGCAGCATTGCGGTTTCAAAAGTCAGCATCTGAAAATAAAACCTTCTCTGCTCATCCCTGTTCTTCATGTAGCCAAAGGAATAGAAGAGTATGAACGGAGCTATGAAGAGTACTATCGCAATGAGCATAAAGCTTATCGGAGTAACTGTTGTAGTTATCGTGAAGGCTAGGTTTCCCGC
Source organism: Microcaldota archaeon (assembly GCA_021803245.1). GTDB lineage: Archaea > Micrarchaeota > Micrarchaeia > Micrarchaeales > CABMGC01 > JAJZND01. Next base: position 11,940 of record JAJZLT010000025.1, on the reverse strand, counting down.
GCTGAACCACCCTGTGCTCCATGTGCCATACTGCAGCAAAGGAAGAAGAGCGAGACTAACAAGCGACCCTGCCAAGGCTATGTACCTTGAAAATTTTCCGCTGCTGTCCAGAGCCACATATGCACTGGCAAATACAAGGGGCAATAATAAGTATAGGGCCAGCATGCCATCTACCACTTCATCCTGGAGAGCCTGGTTACGTCAAAATCAAGGCCCCTGGCCTTTACGTAGACATAGAAGGCAATGACTGTTATTACTTCTACTGCGGCTACCGTCCATATGCTTATAAGCATCACTATCCCTGACGGATCCGGGCTTTTCTGGTAAGTGAAAAAGGTAACAAGCAGAATGGTGCTTGCGAGCAGTATAAGTTCAACTGCAAGCATTATTACCACGAAGTGCCTGTCTGTAGAGATCCCGGCAAGGGCAATTCCTGCAAGAGAGAACGCTATGGCAATAACATAAGGAACGTAAATCATACTATCAACTGGACATACCTCCTTAGTATAATTATGCTGCCTATCGCAGCCGAGAAGAGGAGCAGCGCAGCCATTGCAAATAATAAATAATACGTTGATATCGCCTGCCCTATCACGCTGACAAAATTGGCAGTTGAAAGCTGCTCCCCTGCAGTATCATACCTGAAGGCTATAAGTGCAAGCGCTGCCGAGACTATGATTGCGATGATAAAAAAAGCAGGCAGGCTCTCAAGGCTCCTTTCCTTCTCGTCAGCAGCGAGAGCCACTATCAGGTAAGTAGAGAGTCCGCCTACGAAAATGAAGAGCTGCATCAGTGCAAGGAAGAGCTGCCCCATAACAGCAAAAATAAGGGCGCTTCCTGCAAACGCAAAAGTTAGGCTTATAACAGAGAAGACAAGCTTTCTGGAAGTGAATACGCCTATACTAGCGGCGAGAATGAATAATCCTATGGCAACGGCAGCTAGCGTATCGAGCATATGATCTACTCAAGCTCCTCGGGCCTTTTAATAAGATCCCTCTTATCGTATGCTTCAAAGCTGTAATCCTTGCTCAGCGTCAGGCACTTGGGCGGGCAGACTTCTTCGCAGAGCGCGCAAAAGAGGCACCGCTCTATGCCTACCTGCGGCATGATCTTGACGCCTTTGTCAGTCTTTACCTCTACCATTGTTATGGTTTTGTTTGGGCATATCTTCTCGCAGGCAGTGCAGCTTATGCATGTGTCCATATCCAGCCTGAGCATGCCCCTGTAGGTATCTGGCATGGACTCGCGTTCTTCAGGATACTCTACGGTAAATCTCTTTTCTGCAAGAGTCTTTGCAGCTTCAACAAGCGGTTCTACCAACATGGCTACCCCCAGATCATACGAACAGTATGTATGTTATTACAAGGTTTATTAATGATAACGGTATAAGCCAGATCCATCCAAAGCGAAGTATCCTGTCTATGCGCATCCTGAACATAGTTATCCTTACCATTATTACCGCAAGGGCTACGATGAACGCCTTTCCTATCAGCCATGCGATAGGCGGCAGGAACGACGGACCGAGCCATCCACCCAGGAAGAGCATGGAGAGCAGCAGCCCGCCAAGGAACACCTTGGAATAATCAAGGAATAAGTAAAGTGCATAATACGGTGCACTGATATCAGTGAGCCAGCCTGCTATCAATTCAGAATCAGCCTCATTCAAGTCAAAAGGCGGCCGCTCAAGCTCTGCAAGCAGGGCGATGAAGAAGATCACAAAGCCAACAGGCATCAAGAATAAAAGCCACCCCCTCTCCTGCATGCTTATCAGCGCCTGTATATTGTAACTGTTCGTTATGAGTACTGTGGAAGCTATTACAAGCATCATCGGTATTTCATAGCTGAGAAGAAGCAGGACCGATCTCTGTGCGCTGATATCTGCATACTTGTTACCGCTGGCGAACGCAGCTATAAAGAGTATTATCGGGGTAAATCCAAGCAAAACGAATACAACAAGCAAGCCCGGCCCTATATTTGCGGCCTGCAGAGATGGCGAATATGGTAGAAGAAGCACGAGAAATACCGTAAGAGCCACAAGAAGCTGCGGGGCAAGCGAGAAAAGCACAGGATACGCGGTCTTAGGTGCTACCTTCTCCTTTGCAATAAGCTTGATGAGATCAGCCAGATTCTGCAGTATGCCGAACTTTCCAAGATAAGTGGGGCCATGCCTGTAGTGCGCTTTTGCAATGAGTTTCCTTTCTATCCATCCGAAGAGGTAGGCGAAGACCGACATTATCACGAGAACGAAGATTACATATATTACAAGGAAGACTAAGCTGACCAGGATATTTCCGGAGTTCAGCCCGTTCTGCATTATTGTGTATATATCTACCATGCCTGTCATCTATCTACGTCAGCCATTATGAAATCAAGCGTGCTTGTTATTGCGAAGAGATCCGCAATTCTGCAACCCCTTGCAATGTGCCTGAGCGCTGCCAGGTTTATGAAGGTCGGCGCGCGTATAGAGAGCCTGTAAGCGCTCTGCGGGTCGGCTACAAGGTACATCAGCTCTTCGCCGCGCGGCGCCTCCCTGCTTACTATGGCAATGCGGTTCTTCGCATTAGGCATTACCAGCTTGACAGGCATGCCCAACGCGTCTCCTTCAGGCATTGTCCTCAGGGCTTCCCTGACAAGCCTTATACTCTCTCCGATCTCCAGCATCCTTACTTTATATCTTGCGAAATTGTCGCCGCTGACAGCATGCTTGGAGCTGAAATGAAGCTTGTTATACACATAATAAGGATTATCCTTCCTCACATCGTAATCTACGCCAGAAGCCCGCAGAATCTGCCCGGTAACGCCCAGGTCGAGCGCATCCTCCTTCGACAGGATGCCTACTCCTCTCATTCTTTCTATAAAGACAGGATTCTTCTCAATGAATCTCTCGTATCGCGGCAGCCTCTTTTCAAGGTAATCAAGAAGCTCGTTGGCGTGCTCCTCAAAACCTGCAGGCAGATCGCGCACCAGGCCTCCAAGCCTCATATTCACATAGAACATTCTGCTGCCTGTTGCTTCCTCAAGCAGCCTTAATACAAGGTCCCTGTCCATAAATGCCCACATGAAACCAGTTGTAAGCTGCCCCAGGTCATTGCAGGTGGTGCCAAGCCAGAGAAGATGGCTTGCAATCCTCTGCAGCTCAAGCAGCACAACCCTGATATACTGGGCGCGCTCTTTTACCTCTATTCCAAGTGCTTTTTCAACAGTCGCAACGAAGAGCTCGTCTACTGAGAGCGGCGCAGCGTAGTCAAGCTTCTCCATATATGGCGGGCATTGCATATATTTCCTGTTCTCCACAAGCTTCTCCACGCCCCTGTGCAGGAAGCCTATCCTTGTATCAACATCAACTACCGTATCACCGTCAAGATCTACGACCAGGCGGAGAACCCCGTGTGTGCTGGGATGAACAGGGCCTATATTTATCCTAGTTAATGCCATTCATTCACGCTTCTCATATGGCTCGTTCCATGCAAAATTTTTCCTAAGCGGATATCCTCTGCCATCCCATTTTGCAAGGATAAGCCTTTTCGCCTTTCTTCCTTTTATCTCCACGCCAAACATTTCCGCAAGCTCGCGCTCGTACCAGTCAGCAGCTTTGTAATAATTCATTATCGTGTGCACATAGAGGTCAGAAGGGTCAAGGTCAACTTCAAGCACCTCGTCCTTCGATGCAGAGGTGTTCCTGAGAATATAGATAAGCTGTACGCTCTTGACGTAATCCACCGCAGTTATCTTAACCAGGTAATCATACCCTCCCTTTTTCATCTCCTCTATCTTGCTGTGCAAGTTCTCTCTATCTACCTTCAATGTCTCCACCCAATTTTTTCTGAAGCTTTATCATCGCCCCGAACAGGTTCTCCGGCTTCGGCGGGCAGCCAGCCACAAAGACATCCACAGGGAGGACCTGGTCTATGCCTTTTATTATATTGTAGCTCTCCCACCACGGCCCCCCGCATGTGGCACACTCCCCATAAGCTATAACATATCTCGGCTTTGCCATCTGCTCATACATGCGTTTTATTTCAGGTACCATTGATTTTGTAACCCATCCTGCAATGACCATAACATCTGCCTGCCGCGGTGTCGGCCTTAGCATGAGAAAGCCCTTTCTCTCAGCATCCACCCTCGCTGAAGCAAAATCCATGAGCTCCATTGCACAGCATGCGAGACCAAACTGCAGCGGCCATAACGAGTTAACCCTTGACCAATTCACAAGCTTGCCTGACATGCCCTTGCTGAGGTCAGAAAGCTTAGCGAAGAGGACATTCGGTTTAATCTCCCTCCCTTTCAGCGAGTCCTGGACCAGCTTGTCCATCTCCTTACGCGCATTTTCAAATTCCTGGCCATCGTAGTCTATTCCGTTCATTCATCCACCCATGAGTCCTTCCTGGCATAAATGACTATTATAATTTCAAGCAGGAATCCTGCCACAAGGAAAGCAAGCATGAAGTAATTGTAAACTGAACCTACAGAGCGTGCAGCGATAACCCAGAAGAGAGTAATTGTAACCAGTATCTCAAAGAAAAGAAAGAGGGAAAAGTAGTGGAAATACTCCTTCATTATGGTTATCCTGCTTCCGACACTCTCCTCCCCGCTCTCAAAGTTGAGTTCTGCAACCTGAGACGATGTGCGCCTTTTCCTTATCATCATCGAGCCTATTATCATCGATGCAGGCACAAAAACGGCAAAGAACGCGAATACAAGTATTGCCATATAGTTCGGATACATAGAATAAGTGTTGATAAATAATTTAAAATAAGCTTCGGATAAATTCTCGGATTCCATTCCGAGCCTGTAAGTATTATAAATTTTGATAAGGAAAAAAGATTGTTGAAATGGGAGAGAACGACAGGCGCATATCAGAAAAGGCGCGCCAGATATTAAACGCGGGTTCAATCAAGGTCCGCGTCGTAAGAAGCGGGATGGCACAGCAGCTGACATTTACTGTTAAGAGGGTAAAGTTCGGAAACATAGAGTATACAGAACTTTTCACCGGCAGGACTGTCGATCTGGCTGAAATAAAGAGGATCGTGACGGAAATAGGTCTGCCGGTAGAAGCCCAGAACTGCAAAGTCTTCCCCGAAGGAACCTCCGCATCAGATTTTCAAGGGCTGTAAGACTGTCATCTGCGCCCTCTATCTGTCTTCGCAGCTATTCTTCCGCGTGCACAGCTTGCGCACACGTTCAGGGCTTTGTTGTAATGATCATTGCATACAGGCCTCCCGCACATAGAACATCTCATACTTGCAGGCTGCCCGCACATATGGCACAATCCTTTCTTCTCCATCCAATCGCCTGATAATCATAATTCCACAAGGCCCTTGAGCATCTCTTTTGCGCGCTCGAGCGAAAGTGGCTTCATTCCCTTCTCCTTTGCATATCTGCACTGATATGCTATATATGTCTGGTTAACATTCGTATTTGGCTCGATCTGCTTGCACCTTTCTATATATTCCCTTATGACTTCTGCTGCCTCTGCCACGCCAAGGCCTTTTACGTTGGTAAGGTAAGGCGCAAGTATCAGATTAACGGTCCTGTGCCTTACGTCAGGTATGGGCTTGTCAAGCAGTTTGTCGATCCACGCATATTTGGCACCTTCGCTGCTACGGCTTTTTGGTATCTTAATCTTATGTTCAGGTATCTTGAGCGTTTTAGAATAGGCGAGTACTTCCGGGTAAAGATACCTTCTCTCTACCGGCAGGTTTTTCATAACATCCCTTTCTACTTTTATTCCTACCACTTTCGCAGCCCTATGCCTATCCATGTAAACAAAGCCTTCGCTAAGCCTCTGCCTGATAAGCTTAAGCTCCTCTGCTGATCTTGCATATTCAAGGAAATCCTCAAATTTCATGGAGAACACTTCCCGGTTCTCAAGCAGGCCAACTCCAAGCCTGGCTGCAATCTTCGCAAAGTCTGCGGTACTTTCCTGCGCCATGCACTCCAATGCCCTCGAAGCTTCAGCCTTGGCAAATGCCGAAGCAATCCACGGAGCATAAACTGCGCTCAACAGCATCCTTGCATAGATGTAACTCATGAGAGATGAGAATCTGAGGTCTGTCATGCTGATTTTCGAAAATCTGACTTTTCCATCAGTAAGCGCCTCGGTAAGCCTGAGGCCGCCCAGCCTCAGAAATCTCTCGTCTAGCCTGGCTTCTATTCCAGAAGCTATTTCCTTAGCCTCGTTTGAGAAAGGAAACCTGTAAGCAAAATCAAGTTTTCCTTCATCTATGCCTGACTGCAGTGCCATGTAAATACCTCTCAATCAAAGTATAAAATCCCAGCTGCACAGCCAATTCCTGACGAATTTGTTTCAGGTGCATGGCGAGGCCATATGCTGCAGGCAGGCGCTTAGAAAAAGATATTTAAACTGCAGATGGCAGAAAATGCGGGCAGCCATGTTCTGATAAGCCTATATACCTTTTTGTCTTATAGAAAGTAGGTGCCGATATGGCAACAGAGGAAAACATGCCGCAGTGGGACGATCAGACAGATGTATTCATTTCTGCCATGGAAGATGAGATTCAGAAGGACGTACAGGTAAGTCTGAGGGACATGCTAGAGAATCCAGAATCATTCTCGTCTAAGAAGGGCGCGCTTGACAAGGCAACGCAGGTCAAATCGCTTGTAGATGAATATTTCCGTGGCCTGCTTGAAGAGATGGAAGATGAACAGAAAAGCCTTGACCAGTATCTGGAAAGCATAGATTCGCAATACAAACGGATAGATGAGGTGGTAGCCTCGAAGACGGCTTCATACAAAATCCCATACCTGAAGCCATTTGCACTGAACATCAACCCGGATCAGACAGAAGAGATTGTAATCGACCAATATAACGACCGTATAGACACGCTCGTGGGCAAGCTCGTAAGCATCTCCAATTACGTTGCGGATGTTTCCGGTAATTATAAGGGGCACATGATAGGCTCATGGATCTTCTCAGGCCAGAAGCCTTACATGCTCTCGCTCAACCCTCCGGACAGCTTTATAATCACCATAGAGCAGTCCCAGAAGACTATAAGCGATATGGTAGACGATGTTATAAACATGTCCAAGGTAAACCAGCCGGCTGCTTCAGCGCAGGCATCTGGCCCGAAGCTGCAGACTGGTCAAAAATAATCTGGATGCGATGAAAAGGATAGTGGCAATTACCGGAACCCCCGGAGTAGGGAAGAGCACTTTTGCAAGGAAACTCGCGCTAAATCTGGATGCAAGATTGATAGATGTGAATTCCATAGTGAACGAATTCGGGCTTTTTTCCGGGTATGATAAAGACGGAGCGAAGCTTGTAGAGCTAAACGCCCTGCAGAAGCAGCTCGAGAAAATAATACGCAGTATTGGCGGCGCAGTAGTAGTTGAAGGCCATCTCCTCTGCGAGATAAAGATAAAAGGAGCATCTGTCATTGTGCTTCGCGAACACCTGGAAACAATAAAGAAAAGGCTGCTTAAGCGCAGATATCCTGTCACAAAGGTGCGTGACAATATAGTGTCTGAGGCTCTGGACTATTGCGGCGTACGCTCGCACGCAAATTACGCGGAGGTCTTCGAAGTAATGAACGACAGGGACTCTTTAAGGAAGACCATGGCCATGTTAAATGGCGGAAAGGCACGCCATGAGCATATAGACATGATGAACGAGCTGGAAGCTGTGATAAAAAAGGACAGGAGGTTTGCAATATAAGTACACGCGGGGCTTTGCATGAGCGATAGAATAAACGAGCTCTTTTCTTCAATCTCGGGAAAATACGACTTCATGAACCATTTCCTGAGCATGGGCATAGACAAGAGATGGCGCGCAGCCGCTGCCGCGGAAGCGATAAAAGAGAGGCGCAGCTACCGCATTCTCGATGTAGCTACCGGCACAGGGGACCTTGCAATCGCGCTTGCGGGAGAGGCGCGCAGAAAAGGTGCAGCGGCCAAGATAGCAGGCATGGACTTCAACACAGAAATGATAAGGCTGGCCAAGCAGAAGATAAGCAGATTCGGCCTGGAAAGCGAAGTGCTTATAGAGAAAGGCGACGCCATGAAAATGAAATACAAGCCATGCAGCTTCGATGTAGTTGTTTCTGGCTTTGCACTGCGCAACTTCGATAGCCTGAAGGTTTTCTCGAAGGAGCTGATGAGGGTGCTCAGGCCAGGAGGCAGATTTGTTCTTCTGGACATGGCAATGCCAGACAGCGGCATAAGCAGGTCCTTCTTCAAGGCAGATTTCAAGGTCATAAAGCTAATCGGTTCTGTTGTACAGAAAGGCGCATATTCATGGCTTGTCTCCAGCGTCAGCGAATTCGACAAGAAGAAGTTTGCCGGGATTCTGGAGAAGGAAGGCTTCACAGGAGTAGGCATAACCAACCTGACTACCGGCCTGGCATTTTTCGTTAGCGGAACGAAGCCGAAAAGCTAAAATTTCAGCCGTACTGCTTCCGCGTATTCCTTCAGAATACCTGCATTGCCTGTATTTTCCAGTGCATCAAGCGACAGTTCAATGTACCTGTTGTTTTCATGAACTGCCCTGTCAAGTGCGTCTTCCTTGCTTAAGTTCTCATGGTCCAGCAGGCCTTTCACTATGTTTGCATTAAGCTTGTTGGGGTCAACGCGCTTTTCTGTATTCAGACTTGCGAATTCCAGGACATCATCCCTTATCTGGAAAGCCATGCCGAGATACGATCCGAAGTTGTAAAGGTCCGTAAAGCTTTTCCTCCCCATGCTCACTGCGCCTATGCTTGCAGAAGCCCCGGTAAGCGAGGCGCACTTCAACTTGGCTATATTGAGATATGTTTTCAGATCCGGTGATATACTCTTTCTCTGGTATTCGAAATCAAGCATCTCCCCGGCACACATCTCCATCGCTGCCTTAGAAACAAAATCCACTGCTCCAACGCCGAACTTGCATGCCATCTGTATTGCCTTGGATATGAGCGCATCTCCTGCCAGCACAGCGGCTTCGCTTCCGTATTTGAGGTGCACAGCCTCGAGTCCCCTTCTGCGTGCATCCTGATCTATTAAATCATCATGTATGAGTGAAGAAACATGCAGCAGCTCGATCGCCACTCCGAGGTCGATGAACTCATTCGGATCTTCACCGAGGTAGCTTATGCCTAGGAAAACCAGCGAAGGGCGCAGCAGCTTTCCTGAAGCCCTGAGCAGGTGCGTAGAAGGTACGGCCAGCCTGCTTTCCACAAAGTCGCCTGTACCGAGCGAACCCAGCCGTTTTACTGCCTTCTCCAGTGCGATATTAATCTCGCCGGGCAAGTCTGCCCACTTTTCAGGATTGCGGCTTATAAGCATCTCTTGATACCTCTCATATTCCATGCCGTCTCATCTCTTGCAATTCTTATAATACCCTAAAAGCTTTATATTAAAAGAGCCCCTCTCAAGCTCTCCAAGTGTTTCCCTGAATCCTTCCTTGCCTCTGTTAAGCTGGCATTCTATATAGAAGTTGTACTTCCACGGCATGCCAAGTATCGGCCTTGACTGTATGTAAGTAAGGTTTATGCCGTGCTTCGCAAATCTCCCCAGCGCATCGTAAAGCATTCCTGGTTTATTGCCTGTTGAAAAAGTCAAAGCAACCTTGGTTGCTCCGCGCTTATTCTTCTTAATGAACTGGCCAATCCCGTTCGACTTCTTGGCGAGTATCAGGAACCGTGTGTAATTCCTTTTATCAGTTTCTATGCCCTTCTTAAGGATCCTGAGCCCGTAGATCTTCGCGGCCTCTTCGCTGGCTATCGCCGCAGAATCCGCAAGATGCCTTTCTTTCAGCATTTTAACGCTTCCCGCAGTATCAATATACGCTACAGGTATGAACTTCATTTCATGTATGTACCTGCGGCATTGGCCCAGTGCCTGCACATGCGAATAAACGTATTTTATGTCTTTCAGCCTAGTGTCGGGATCTGCTATAAGGCAGTGGCGCACGCGCAATACAAATTCCCCTACCACCCTCAGCTCGCTCTCTATCAAGAGATCGCATGCCTGCAGCACGCCTCCCTCTATCGAATTCTCAATAGGCATAATTCCATAATCCGCAGTTTTGCCTACTGCCGCGAAGACTTTGTCGAATGACTCCAGCGGAAGTGTCTTTATCCGTTTGCCGAAATAGCCGAAGGCTGCTGCTTCGCTGAATGCCCCGTGCTCTCCTTGGAACGCTACTATCTTCATTAGTTCACTCAAATGAAATTCAAACAGATACCAACTAAAATCATTTAAATACTGCATAATATAATAATCTTCGGTGCAATGATGCACAAGTACGAGCAAAAAGTTCTTGAGGCACTCGCTGGCCTGGGTACGGCTACCCCTGATGTTATTATTAAATTCACAGGCCTTGGCAGAGACGAGACGCTCTGGGCTCTTGAAAATCTTTCGCAACGCGGCCTTGCCGAGATAAGAAGGGAAAAGGTAAGCTCTGCAGAGCTTACAAGCGAGGGCGCTGAGTATGCGAACGGAAAGCTGCCCGAAGAGGAACTGATGGAAAAGGTCTCTAAAAAGGAGATGAGGATTTCCGAGCTCAAAGGGCGGAAGGAGCAGATAGGAATACAATGGGCCAAGAAGAAATCGCTTATCAGGATAAAAGAGGGAGGAGTGCTTGAACTTACCGAGGATGGCAGAAAAGCGCTCTCAGGGGAGCTTGAGGAAGAAAGCGTGCTGAGAAAGCTGCAGGGCGATCCGTCTCTTTACGACAAACTGGCGGAGAGATACGGCGCAGCGATAGAGAATCTGGTAAGGAGAGGCCTGCTTGCTGTCAGCTCCAGGAACGAGATAAAGGAAATACGCATAACAAGGGAGGGGAAAAATCTAATAGAGAACTGGGAAGCGGCAAAAGAGGACGAAATAGATTCACTCACAAAAGGAGTCATCTCTTCAGGGTCCTGGAAGGGAAAAAGATTCAAGAGTTACGATATTTCGTTAGAAGTGGAAAGGGAGCGGGCCGCAATAAAGCATCCCCTGCGCCGCCTCATAAGCCAATTGAAGGATAATTACCTGAGCATGGGATTTTCTGAAATTTCCGGACCTATAATAGAACCGTCATTCTGGGTCTTCGACTCTCTTTTTGTGCCGCAAGACCATCCTGCAAGGGATGCACAGGATACCTTCTACCTTTCAAATCCTGCAACAGTAGATATAAACGGCACCCCTGATATCAGCAGGGTAAGGAAGGTGCACAGGAGCGCATGGAAGGCAGGCTGGTCAGCCAGCAAAGCAGGGGAAGCAGTCCTGAGGACTCATGTAACGAGTGTTTCTAGCAGGTTTGTATATGATATACTAAGCAAGACCAACATAGAGAAATACGAGGGGCAGATGCCGATAAAACTCTTTTCTGTGGGAAGGGTCTTCAGGAACGAGAATGTTGATTACAAGCACCTTACTGATTTCTACCAGACTGATGGTGTAATAATAGGCAAGAATCTTACACTGGCAAATCTTTTCGGAGTGCTCGGCAGCATCTATGCTAATTTTGGCATGAAAGTGAAGTTCAAGCCTGCCTATTTTCCATTCGTGGAGCCAGGAGTAGAGGTATATGCATATTCAAATAAAGTAAACGACTGGATAGAAATGGGCGGTGCAGGCATTATAAGAAAAGAGGTAACGGGCCTGTCGAGGAAGAGCACTACAGTTCTCGCATGGGGCCTGGGCGTGGAGCGCCTTGTTCTGCTCAAAGATGAGAGCATAAAATCAATAACGGAGCTATACAACAGCGGTGTCGGCTGGATGAGGGAAAGGAGAGTGGTATAATGCCTGTCATAAATCTTAACAAGAACTATCTGTTAGAGCTTATTTCTGACGGCATAACGCATGAGGAGGTAAAGTCGCAGCTGGGCAAACTGGGAATCGGCATCGAAGCCGAGTCTGAAGATTCAATAAGCCTGGAGATAAGTGCAAACAGGCCAGACCTGCTCGGCGCGGTAGGCATAGCCAGGGCACTAAGAAATTTTATGCACAAGACAAAGC
>JAJZLT010000002.1 GCA_021803245.1 Microcaldota archaeon | reverse complement strand
TGTGGTGTGCCGTAGCCTCTCTTCTGTTTTAGGTGGCATTAGACTAAGCGGCTATTATAGCCTTGCATGCACACAGCGCACGCATCGGCACGTTTCATCCGCACCGGCGCGCTCGTATCGTCATCGCATGTGACGCCGCAGCGGTCTCGTTTCTGTTCCGAATAGAGCTATTAGGCTCTGCGCGCTACTCGCATGGAGAGAGCTTCCTCAGCCATTGAAGGCCGTCAGCCACCCACACACCACACAATCTTATACGCCAGTGCTGTTATATAAAAGTTCGGGTTGTGCTCAGATCCTGAAGTCAGAGAGCCACGCTTCCATCTGTGCCGGAAGGCCGGGGAATGCAAGAAATTGCATACTGCCTCTGACACCACAAATTCTTATATATTTCCAACCCATCAAGATTATGCCTGCCACGGAAATGCTGCTCTCAGCCGCTGCTACCGTGCCTACATTGAATTACATAATCTCTGCAGCCATAATAGTCGCTGCAATAGCGGTAGTCCTGCTGATAGTCTTCAAGCTGGGCAAGTTCCTGCTCAAGATAATATTTGGCATATTGGCAAACAGCATACTTGGCATAGTCGCTCTGTTCCTCCTGAATTTTCTTTTCAATCTCGGTATTCCAATCTCTGTATCCTTAGTAATACCAATAGCAATCTTCGGGCTCCCGGGTTTAGGCACGATAATCCTGCTCAAGCTTCTGGGTATTTCGCTGGCTGCCGCATCCACACAGTAAAAATAGAGCCTACCTAGCCAGATTGATATCATCTTTCTTAACGGTCTTCCTCTTTGCATGGGCAGATAAAGCAACTGCCTTTTTGGCTATCCTGTATGCATACTTGTTCATCATCTCTGAAAACTCAATGACGGCATCATCGCTTACTCTCTCCGCCCCTGCTTCTAAAAGTATCTTCTTTGCAGTACTTTTTGTAATTGCCATACTTTATACATGAAAGCCAACCGCTTAAAACCTTTCTTCGCAAGCCAGATATCAGTACTGGATTAACAAATGGACGATAATCCTGCGCAGCTTGCGGGTGGTAAGATATCACCTGTTTGCTGCAACAATATTTAAAAAACGCTTCTGCGTAAAGTAATTAGTGGGAGGGAGATGGAGTTCAGAAGCGTAAGGGAGCGTGACCTGCCCGAGCTTTACGAGTTCGTAAAGAAGGTTTACAAGGAGGAACCGCTTGCCATGTGGTTCGAGAAGGAGCCTACACTCGAAGAATTCATGAGCATATTCATGCTTAAGATCAGAGGAGCGGAGAGAAAGGAGCTTATAGATATAGTTGCAATAAAGGACTCGACGATAGTGGGCGAGTGCGAGATAACCCGGAAGGAGCACGGCGAAGGAGTAATAGCGATTATACTTATAAAAAAGATTACCGGTAAAGGCGAAGGCTTAAAACTGCTGAATTTTTCCATAAAGGAATCGGAGAAGGCGAGTATAAAAAGCTTCGAAGCCGAGGTAATAAAGGAGAATGAGCATGCGTGCAAATTCTTCAAAAAAGCAGGATTTAAGATAGTGGATGGAAGAAGCAGAAGAATAGAGATAAGGGGATCAGAGCACAAGACCCTGCTCTTCAGGAAGGACAATCCTCCGGCTCAATGAGTCATATTGTAAGCGAGCACTTCATTTCCATCGAAAGACAGCACAGCATATACCGACTCATTGGTCTTGGGTGCCGAATAATTCACTATCCAGACATCATCATAAGTCTTGCCATAGATGGCTGTAGAATTGTAGTATACTGCCTTCACGTTTACATTGCTGTATCCGTACTTCGACACAAAGCTCTCGACGCTGCCTATGTGCAGATCATACGATCTTGTTATTGCTACAGGATAAGAAGTCAGCTTTATAGGGGTTATGTCTATAATGCAGTCATACGTGTAATTATTCTCGGCTCTTGAAACAAAGCCATATTTCGGATACTCGTATGAAGCTACAAAGTATGCCGGACATGGGGCAGTATAATTGAGAACTACTGAAGCAACTATATGCCAGCTGCCCGGGTATTGTGAAGGGCTGACGTTGCTTATGCTTATATTCGCTCCCGGATAATTATTCTGCAGATCGTGCAGTACAAGGCTCTTTGCATCTGCGGCACTGATACCCTGCCCAAATCCCCCATTCTTCAGCACAAGGAATCCAAGGAAGATTGCGGCTATTATAATCACCACTACAAAGGCAAGCCGCAGGATCAAGTCCATGGTTAGACATGAAATATGCATATATAAATATTTTACCTCATAAAAAGCGCTGAAGAAGTGAGTCATCTGCCGACCATGGCTCGGCTTTTAGCATAGGCAGTTGCACCTATAATCAAATCTGCGTATTGAATCTCTCTAGAATCCAATGCCGTAAAGGCAGCACAGCTACAAAGCGCATGCTTTCTTCAGTACAGAAACGCCTATTTTTTCAGGGAAGACATGTCTATGACGAATCTGTACTTTACATCCCCTTTCACTACCCTGTCGTAAGCTTCGTTTACTTTCTGTATTGGTATAAGCTCTATGTCTGACTTTATTCCGTGCTTAACGCAATAGTCGAGCATCTCCTGCGTCTCTCTTATGCCTCCGAGACCTGACCCTGCAAGTATGCGGTGGCCTGTAACTATGGAAAACGGGGATACCTGGAGCGGTACGCTGGGCAGGCCTACGAGAACCAGCTTGCCATTGAGCTTGAGAAGCGCCAGGTATTCATCGAATTCGTGCTTTGCCGATACGGTGTCGAGTATCAGATCAAAGCTTCCTGCATGCTCCTTAAGCTGCGCTTTGTCTGTTGTTATTACCACACTGTCAGCCCCCAGCCTTTTGGCATCTTCGGCTTTGTTTTTAGATGTGGTAAGCACAACTACCTCTGCTCCGAGGGACTTCGCTATCTTGACTGCAATGTGCCCAAGCCCTCCAAGGCCCAGCACCCCAACCCTCTGCCCGGGTCCTGCCTTCCAGTACATAAGCGGAGTATAAGTTGTTGTTCCAGCACAGAGCAACGGCGCGCTGGCAGCAAGATCCGCTCCGTCTGGCATCTTCAATACAAAATCCTGGTTCACAACTATCTTATCGGAGTAGCCACCGTAAGTCTGGCCCTTTCCATTGTATCTATCAACTGAACCGTAAGTCCACACGGGGCCTCCTTCCATGCAGTAATATTCTGCTCCTGCATTGCATGAGCTGCATTCTCCGCAGGAATCAACCATGCAGC
Source organism: Microcaldota archaeon (assembly GCA_021803245.1). GTDB lineage: Archaea > Micrarchaeota > Micrarchaeia > Micrarchaeales > CABMGC01 > JAJZND01. Next base: position 30,545 of record JAJZLT010000002.1, on the reverse strand, counting down.
CTACGCCCACCGCATCCCCTACATTGAACTTCTTTACTGCAGAGCCCACATGCGAAATCCTTCCTACAATCTCATGGCCAGGCACTATCGGATAAGTGACAGAGCGCCACTCCGACCTGGCTTCGTGTATATCCGAATGGCATATCCCGCAATACATTATATCTACAACAACATCATTTTCTCCTGGATCTCTCCTCTCGAATTCAAATGGGGCGAGCTTTTCATTAGCGCTTCTTGCAGCATATCCTGTAGTTTTTATCATTTTTTCACCGGCTAGCAATAGGCAACTGAAACATATATAGTTTTGGAGATGACACAAAGAACAAAGTAAATGGTGTGGAAGATGGAGTACAAAGAACTAAGGGCGGAGCTGCTCGCCCTGCTAAACGGAGGCAATGCGCATATGACGCTTGAGGAGGCAGCGGCAGAATTTCCAAGTGCGAGAATAAATGAGATATTTCCGGGAGGAACCTATTCGTCATGGCATCTCCTTGAGCATATGAGGATAGGGCAGTCCGATATACTTGACTTCATCAGGAATGAGAATTACAAGGAGATGGAGTGGCCAAGGGACTACTGGCCCGCCCGCAACAAAACTGCTACAAAGAGGGAGTGGGATGAGACAATAGCAAGGTTCAATGCAGATTCAGACGAGCTGAAGAAGATTGTAAGTGATCCAAGGACAGACCTCAATTTCAGGATACCGTGGGGCAATGGGCAGACGATCCTAAGGGAGATACTTCTCACTGCAGACCATACTGCATACCATCTGGGCGAGTTTGCGATAATGCGCCAGGTCATGGGAACGTGGGGGAAGAGCCATAAATAATGCTTATTCCTATGATTGTCGGCAAAATAAGGCATCCTTGAAAAAGGAGCCTCTGACAACACAACAAATAAATACGGCAGTGTAAAAGTATAGAATGGAGATTGGAATGTTCGTAACCGCAAGGGATGGAAAGGCGCGCAATTCCGGCACACTGCTTTACGATCCCACAAAGCCGTTTAATGAGCAAACACGGGAGATAATAAAAGCCACCCACCCGCAGGAAGGTCCATTCGTGGTCAAACCAGATGGGAAGCGTTTCAGAATTGAAAGGGATTCTCAATACTGGTCAAGATATTCAGAGGCCTCGGCGGTGGACGGAATAGGCACGAAAGGTTTTCTGCATTACCGCATGGGCACCCAAAAGGAGGGAGCCAAAGACGTCTTCGCGATGGTAGCTGATGACCTGGCGGAGAGCGGCCGCGTCATAATACCCCAGATGATAGACCATATAATAATGCAGCGGGAAGACCATGCAAAGATATTCGGAATCGTACAAGGCCTTGCAGACCTGGGCAAAGAGCATGCATGGAAAGCAGAGGACGGAAAGGCGTATCCGGTAGCAATAGTTGCAGGAGAAACGGCCATATTAAGTACAGTCCAGGGCTTTGAGGTAGGATTGGTAATGACCGGCTTTGTAAGGAAAGGCCACGAGATAACTACGGATATCGGGAAAGGAGATGCAATCATAGGCCTGGCAAGCAATGGCGTGCATTCGAACGGGTTGAGCTTTTTCAGAAGGGAGTTATTTGAAAAAAGGGGCCTTGATCTTGACTACAACCTGCCATGGGGTACCACGATCGGAGAACAGTTAACAAAACCAACTACGATCTATTTGTCAGGCATACGTGACCTGTTAGAAGAGATGAAGGTGGATGGCGCTCCTGCGAACATGTACGTGCACGGTATGGTTCACATAACCGGAGGAGGCCTCTCAAAGCTAAAGGAGCTTATCAATGGAAGGGACGATGTAGATATAAAGATATCAAAAAGCCATTCCCTGGAGCCGCATGAAATCTTTAAGTATGCACACAGAGAGTTCAAGCCTTCCCAAGAAGAGATGTATACATGGTTCAACAGCGGCATAGGATATGTTGTTGTAGTCCACAAAACGGTAGTCGGAGAGGCGCTGGCAATACTGAACAGGCACTTCAAAGCAGATGTTATAGGTTCGGTTACAGAAGGTACTGGAAGGGTGCGCATAAATTCGATGTACGAAAATTCGGAACTCGTGCTCTAAACTCAAATGATTAACAATATTAAGCGGGAATCCCGTACTGCTTGCGGGCGGAATCCCGCATCGAACTGATATGTTAGATAATATACGGTAATTTGGAACAAGCAAGTAACCTTTTGCCTAAATAAATGCTCAGGTATAAATAGCTGCGCAGCATTAACACCATAAAATAAACAGGTGTTTAATTGGCAACAAACATTGCGGCCTTGCTAGGAGCAGTTATCCTGCTAATAGTGGTGGTGGCTCTGCTGTATTCGGTTTTTGGCAAAAGTCTTGCAGCAGGCACATATACTGCTGCAATACAGCTTACTGATCCGCCTACAGTGCCTGCAGGTACGCAGCAACTGCTAGTTTCATACTCTTCAGTTCAGGTGCATGTTTCAGGCTCAAACAGTACTTCCGGATGGGTTACGGCTTCTGGCTCCGGGACCATAAATCTAATGGCCCTGCAGAATACCTCGCAGACTATAGCTAAAGCCAGCGTCGCTGCCAATTCAACCATAAATATAGTGAGATTCAACATCACTTCAGCAAAGATAACGATCAATGGCACGACTTACAATGTCTCATCCCCAAACAGCAGAGTAACAGTATCTGTAACCGGAGCCGAGAAGATAAATTCCAGCTCTGCGGTATTGGTAGACTTCCATCCTTCTGTGAATGTGCATGGGAGCGGCAGTGCCACCACTTATCTGCTTGTTCCTGCTGCGAGCGCCATAGTTATAAGCAGCAATTCTACAGTGAGCATAAATACAAATATCGGCAGCACCGAGCCAATAAGTGAAAATATAAAGGCAAAGCTAGGGGTGGGAGTGGGTGCAGGAATTGCCGCAGGAGTAAATGCAAGCATCAACGCCACACTGCCTGTTTCAGCCAATGCCACTTACGGCTCTACAGTCTCGGTTCAGGACGGGCAGCGCATTAGCAACTTCATGGCCCAGAATATAAGTTACGCAAGCAATACTGTTTCGGGCCTTATCTATGTCCAGTATCCTGTGGCGGCCACTCTCGGAAGCGAGACAACCCTGCACATAGGGGATACTGTAGGATATGCTTGCGACGGAACTGAAGCCAAGCTGACCGAAATATACGCAAACAATACTGCAGTATTTACGCATCTGACAACCAGCACGCGCGGCGGCTGCCCAATATAAAGGAAAGACAGGCGTATAGTGACTTACAAAGCCTACATAGACAATATAAAGAAGCAGCACGATAAATCCCCCTAGGATCATGTAGCATTGGCAGGGAAGAAGGCTTAATAAAATGCGGTAAGGCGGTTGCAAAGCATGGCGAACTGCCGATGAACTGACTCAAGTCCGAGCAGAAGCTTGAGCATGGCTATGCAAACGCCATAATTCTCTACCTCAATACCCTGAGCTAGCAAAAAAGGAAATCGCAAGTGGAGAGCGAGTGAAAAGTCGTCTTGTCCGGGCCCTGTTCACCGAGATTAACGCCCACAGCTTTGAAAAGCCAAAGTAGCATACGCCATATTCCATTCTCCTTGTGTACCGTAGAACCACCTCAGTCATCTCAGCAATTGCCTAATCGCCCATGTAAGCATGCTTAATTTTATTTATATCAAGCTTTGACATCTTAAGCATTGTCTTCATCGCCCTGTCTCTGCCTTCCTTGTCTGGACCTCCAAGGTACTTAGGCATCTCCTCCGGAACGACTTGCCAGGTTACACCATATTTATCTGTTAACCAACCGCAATTGCCAGGTTTTCCTCCATCTTTTAGCAAGCCCTTCCAATAACGATCGACTTCCTTCCGGTTCTTGCAGTTGACCACGAACGAAGTTGCAGCTGAGAACTTCGTGAATCCCGGAACATCGCCACCATTGATTAAAGTGAAATAGGTATCTAGAAGCTTTATGGTTACGATATAGGTATTAGGGCCACTAGGAGTGTCATAGAGTTGTGTGCTGTTGACTATTCTGCCCTTAAAAACAGAGGCATAGAATCTTGCAGCCTCAATAGCATCGTCCACGAACCATAAGAACGGTGTGATTTTTTGCATAAAATAGCCATTTACATTTGTACTAATGTAGTTATAATACTCTACGCCTTAGCCCGGATTCGAATCCGGGTATCTATATTTTCATTTTGCATTTATATCCACTTCGAAAATACCAAACACATTACCTTCTGGATCTAGAAAATATCCCTGCCAGCACTTTCCAGGAACAGCAAATTTTTCTAGAGCCACTTTTCCACCAAGCCTTTTAATTTTTACTGCAAAATTATCGAAATTTTTAACTTCAAACGAGCAGGTAAAGGCATTAGTACCAGACCTAGATTTTGGTATAGGGGCCGGGCGCTTTAAAATGCCCCCACGTATGCTGCTGGTTTCTATACTATAATATTCGATAGGCATGCCTTCCTGTTTGAAAATTTTCCAACCAAACAGATTTTTATAGAAATCTGCTGTTTATTCTGGATTGTCGCTCTGTATCTCGAAATATGCCAATTCGTTCATAATATTACCATTACGCCTTGGCCGAACTATGTCAGTTTTGTTCATAGTATAACCTCTTTCTAGTATGCTATATAAGATGACCGAATACCCTCTACTTGATTAGTATTACTCTATCGCTTTGTAGGTTTTTAAAGTCCCCGTCACGAGTAAGTAGCATCTCATTGTTTGCTAGACATACGCCAAAAATAAGCAAATCGTTATCGCTAATTAGCTTGCCTTTCTCTTTGAGGAGTTTATATGATTCTGATGAGGCGAGTATTGCAGATTCACTTGAATGATAAATGGTGAGATTTTTAAGTGCTTCTTCAAAGTGGGACTTTTTTTTATACTTTAGTAATTCATATTGATTGACAAATGTTGTGGCAAGTTCAAAGTTATTGTATTTGCTTAATGCTTCTACTACCTCTTGTTTTCCATCTAAGAAGTCTATTATGATGTTAGTGTCTAGAACTACCATTCAAATACCTAAGTTATATCTGTATTTATCTTTCTGTCTTCTTCAATCTGCTTTTTGAGGGATTCGAGAGATTTTGATTCCTTTTTGAGGGAACCTGCAAGTTTCATAAAATTTCGTTTCGGACCGCCACCGCTAGCCAGTTTTAGTACTACATCTGAAAAGGACATATTCTTGCCTTTCATTTTTTGTAACGTGGAATAAGCAGTGTTTGATAGTGAGACTAGCTTAGACATTTTATCACAATAATATATGTATAGTATACATATATAAGGCTTACTGTTATCTGATTACACCATTACCGATTCTTTCTGGATTCTCTCATTTTCCTAATGACTTCAACTGAGTCAGGTCCATTTGATTTCCTAAATAATTACTTCCTAATATTTTCAGCTTCATTTAATCTTATTTTCTTCAAAAGTTCTCTAACTTTGTCTGCTTCAAGTTTCATATAGATACATTTTGCCCGTAGACTTTCAGGCCATTCAGGCCAATGGCGGTAGAATACATCTTTTTGTTTATCAATCTCAAACCCACATTTTTTGTAAAGATTGATAGTTTTGTGGTTGTGTGCGTATAAATCAAGAGATATATTCTTCGCCTTCGCGAAATCTAATGCATATCCAAGAAGTTTTTTGCCAATACCTCTCCTTTGTAGGTTTACATATACATAGAATCCTCGTAATTCGCATTCCTCCCCTTTGTCTGTAATTGTAATAGAGCCTACCAGTTTTGAATCTGAAAATGCTAGCCAAGTTCTTTGTGAGGAGCTCTGTTTTAAATTTGATGATAAATATTTTTGTGTGTCTGGAGTAGAAAATACTTCCATAGAGAAACAATCAGCAGTGAGTCCTATTTTATTGTCTGTATAAGACTTCTGCTAGACTCTTTGTAATAACTCGGTGTAATTTTTAAGGTCGCTTTCCTTCGCTAGCCCTATCCTTATATAATTTGTAGGGACTATTTTTGCTTTTCTTTGAACTTGCATACAATCATTGTTATATTTTAGGTAAGAATTTATGGTTTATCATAAGGCGTTAAACAAAAAGTAAGACGCCTTGGCCGGGATTCGAACCCGGGTCACAAGCGATCTGCCGCGCAGATGCGCGCTGACAGGCTCGTATGCTGGACCACTACACTACCAAGGCCTGCTTGTAAGGAATACCCAAATATAAAGGTATATAAAACTTTAAAGCCTATATTATCTCAGGCAGTTATAAATATAGCCTTTTTCATTAAAATCTTTATGTTTTACAGGCTATACCCTAGCACGAATTATATAAATTAAAGGTATCAATATGGATTATACAAGGTTTGAGAAGGCAAGAATCATAGGCGCACGGGCATTGCAGCTCGCATACGGCGCACCTCCACTCGTAAAAGTTCCGGAAGGCACTACCGAGCCGCTAAGGCTTGCAGAGCTTGAATTCAATGAAGGAGTAATACCCATAGTGGTGCTCAAGGAGAACCAGAGTGCGTGAAGGTAATTTTTTGGAAGAGTACGATGTAATAGTGGCAGGAGGCGGAATAGCCGGTTCCCTTGCAGCTGCAGCTGCAGCGGAAAAAGGGGCAAAAACACTTATCCTGGACAGGAATGATTACTCGGTGGCAGGGAAGAAGACCAACTGGGGCTGGGTCTGCGGCGATGCAGTGGCAAAGAGCCACCTTGATTTTGTCGAGAAGGAGATAGGCATAAAGTTCGGCGAGCCAGAGCTTGACCTAAAAGTAGATGGCGTATACGCGTTCAGTCCTGACCTGGAGCACAAGTTTATCTTCGATGGAGAAGGATATAGCCTGGACAGGCCTAAACTCGCAAAGAAGCTTATTGACTTTGCGAGGAAGAAAGGCGCAGAATACGTCTCAAGGTTTGAAGTAGAAGGTCCGATAATAGAAGAGAATAAGGTAACGGGCATCTTCGGCCGCGATGAGAAGAGCCAGCAGGCAAGAATAAAAGCGAAGATTGTAATAGATGCGCTTGGAGTAGCAAGCACGATAAGGAGAAAGCTGCCTGATAACAGCATGATAGAACAGAATATAAGCACCGATGATATAGAGTCTACTGGCAGGTACATCTTCAGGTTCGAGGCTGCAAAAGACGATATAAGGTACTACGATCCAAAGAATGCGCTAATACATCTTAATCAAGTGCTTGCTCCCGGCGGTTACGGCTGGGTCTTTCCTAAGCGTAACGGGCGCATGAACGTAGGCGTAGGGGTAGAGAAGAAAAGCCTTGAGATAAGGAATGCGAAGCTTAACAAGAAGGACACGCTTCACTCGCTCATAGACGGTTATGTGGGATGGAATCCCGTAATAGCGAAGAAGGAACTGGATCCTGCTGACAATAACGGCAAAGGCTACTGGTCTGTTACTGTACGCCGCCAGTTCGATAGCCTTGTCTATCCTGGCTACATGGGAGCCGGAGACAGCATGGCGATGCCAAATCCAATAAGCGCAGGAGGAATAGGCCCTGCGATGGTTTCGGGAGTGCTCTCCGGAGAGGTTGCCGGAGAAGCAGTGGCAGAGAAAAACGTCAGCCTTGACTCACTCTGGAGATACAACGTAAGGTACAATGACTTATATGGGGCAAAGACTGCAGCCCTGGAAGCCTTCCGCGTGTATTTGCAGTCGCTGAACAATGATCTGATAAATTACGGGTTTGCCCACTTCCTTACTGAGAAAGAGGCAGTGGACATAAGCTACGGGCGCATACCTGAACTTACGCTTGCAAGCAAGTTTAACAAGGTGCTCAGCGGCCTTGCAAATATAAATGCATTCAGGAATCTCCTTTATACAGTTTCCAAGATGAAGAAGCTGAATGAGCATTACCGGAATTATCCAAAATCAACGGGAGAATTCGGCGCCTGGAAAGAGATAGCACAGAGGGAGATGCGGGAAGTGAAGGAGAGGTTCAAGCCAAATCCCGTCTGATTATTCTTCTGGCGGGCTTCCTGCCAGTTTCTTTTCCAGAGTGTATATCTTTGCGCTTTTCAGGTCGAAGACATTATTCCTTAGCACAGGTATAAACCTGCCTGAGGCCATGCTTATGCCAGTACCTATTATAAGGTCGCTGAATGCGGGCACCATAACAAGCCTCGCATCCATATTCGCATCAGGATAAAACTTTCTTGCGCCCTTTCCTATCTTCAGGACAAGCCATGCCTTTTCAAGTCCCTCTTCTCTTCTTAATGCCATGTGCCCGTGTGCAATAATAAGGGTCTTTTTCATCATTGCCCTCTCTGATGGCATCGTATTGCCATGGAGGAAAGCGAAGTTTCCTATAAATGCTTCATTGCATATCTCTGCCCTAAAATCTATCCTTTTCAAGATCTGGGCCAGATGTGCGTCGTGGTTCCCTTTTGCTATAGTTACATTAAGGTTTTCCAATGGTCTTAAGAATTCCAGTATTGAGCGGAATTCATCCCGGCTTGGGTAAAATATGCTGTCCTTTACATCTCCAAGAAGTACCACTCTATCTGCATTATTCTCCTTGCAAAGCCTCGCGATCTTCTCCCCCATCCTTGAAGCTGCGCCTACCATGTGTATGCCGCTTTCACTCAATGCAAGCTCCCTGCCTATGTGGAGGTCCCCAACTGCCAGTGTTCTCTCCTTCCTTATTAATAAAGCAGGCTCTCCTTTTATGAACGAATAATCCATTTAATCTATAAAGTTTGAGATTGGTAAAGTATATTATATAAATGTGCTCACATGACCGACGGTTCCATGAAAATAGGCTCAATATTCGGAATAGACATAGAGCTGCACTGGATACTTATTATTATGTTTCTGCTCTTTTTCTATATCTCAGTGGTTTCCGGGCAGTATACGCTGCTGATAATCCTGATCCTCCTTTTCATCTGCGTGTTTATACACGAGCTTATGCACGCCATAGCTTCGCAGAGGAACGGACTTAAAGTAAATTCAATGGTCCTGACAATATTTGGCGGAATGACCATAATAGAAGACATACGGGCAGACCCGCGCATGGAATTCAACATAGCATTGGTAGGCCCGCTGGCGAGCATAGTGCTAGGCGGCATATTCGGCATATTGGTGATCTTCACTCCTCCGGGAATAGTGACATACATTTTCCAGTGGCTGTTTGTGCTTAATCTCCTGCTCGGAGTCTTCAATCTTATACCCATCTTCCCCATGGACGGTGCACGGGTCTTCAGGAGCTATCTTGAGATGACCAAGAGATCGAAGGATCCGACAATGGCAACTGTGAAAGTTAGCAACTACATGATTGTACTCTTTATCATAGGCACAATAGCATACTCGTATCTTATCAGCGGCAGCTTCATAGAGAAAGAGTTTGACTTCTTTATTATGCTCATCATAGATTATTTCTTCTATCTGGCTACCCAGTCAGAGAAGCAGAATGCGCTGCTTAGAAGGGACACAAAAGGCATGAAGACCAGAAGCACGCTAAGCAAGCATTTTGTTGTAGTAAGGCCAAATGCAACGATACCTGAGCTCTACCGCAAGGTCAAGAACGAGAGGGAAAATATAATAATAACCAATTTAAACGGGCATTATATGGTGGTGGATCTGCTGAGATCCAAGCCTCTTCCAACGCATACTGCGGCTGATATAGCACTCCCTGCAGCTGAGCTCAAGCCTGATGAAAATATAATTGACACGCTTACGAAGGTTGAGATGAGCAAGGCCGGAATAGGGGTGGTGCTTGAGCGAAGAAAGATCCTGGGAATTGTAACTGCAAGGCAGCTCCAGACTTTTATACTGCTTCACATGACGACTAAAAAAAGGCTTAGGAGTGAAGGAAAGGGTTTTAATAATTGAGGTACTCAGTTTTATTTATGGCGGCGGCCAGCCATGATGCCCTATGCTGTATTTGAAATCGCTATCAATAGACAAATTCAAATCATTCAAGCATGCCGAGTTACTGTTTAGCAAGGGCTTTACCTGTGTCATAGGGCCTAACGGGAGCGGCAAGAGCAATATCTGCGATGCTCTGCTCTTCGGTTTGGGAGAGAACGCCCTAAGGAGGCTGAGGGTAAGGAAACTGGAAACACTTATCAATACATCTAACATAAAGGGCAAGACAGGCCTGAAGAAGGCATATGTGAAGATGGTATTCAGCGGAGACGAGGAGATGACCGTTATCAGGATGGTAAGATCCGACGGCAAGAGCCAGTACCGCGTGAACGGCAAGCATATGAGCAGGCAGGAGGTCCTTGAGATCTTCGCCAAGCATGGCATAAGAGCAGATGAGACAAGCACAATACTGCAGGGGGAGATAAACAAAGTCATCGATATGAATGGCAAGGAGAGGAGAGAGCTGATAGACATCGCCTCAGGAATAAAGGAATTCGAATACAAAAAGAACGAAGCCATGAAGGAGCTGGAAAAAGTAAGCCAGAAGATAAGCGAGGCGAACGTCATGCTTCATGAACGCCAGAATTTCCTTAGCGAGCTTGAGTTCGAGAAGGAGGCCGCTGAAAAGTATATCAGCATGGCATCGCGGCTAAAGTCATTGAATTACAGCGCCCTGCTCTCCAAGAAAGAAGAGGCTGAGTCGGCGCAGGAATCAGAGGCAAAGTCAATGGCCATCCTTGATTCAAAGAAGAACGAGATGGCTTATAAGCTGGAAGATGCGGCAAAGTCGGCCGAGCAGTTAGATGCAGAGAAACAAATGCTTACAAAAGAGCTTGCACAGAGCGCACAGGTCTCCGGCGCCACAAGCTCAAAACTTGAGTCTATAAAAACGGAGATGGCCAGAAATGAGATAGAAGCGAAATCCCTCTCGGATTCATTGCAGAAGGAACAGAAGTATGCGGAAGAATGGCTGCTTGAAGTTTCGAAGTCAAAGCAGAAAGTGGCGCAGAACAGGGAGGAGATGGAAAGAGCATCATCAAGGCTCGGAGAAATAACTCCAGAGATCTCAAAATTCGATTCCAGGTCAGAGAACATATCAAAGCATGCAGAGAGGCTCAAGCAGCTTGGCGGGAGTGTTGAAGAACTGGAAAGGAAGGAGTCCTCGCTTGCATCGGCAGTCTCGAATATGAAGATGGAAGCTCAGATAATACTAAGCAAAAAAGAAGCAAAGGAAGCGGAATGCAAAGAAGCAGAAAAACAAATCGAGACTGCATCAAAGTCAATCTCTGCCTTCTTGTCGGAGCAGGAAAGGATGAATAAGGAGGCTAAGGAAGCTTCAGACAAGATTATGCGCCTTGAAAGCGAAGTGGGCAAGACGCGCAGGGAGCTTGACAAGATCGACGAGGAGCTTCTGAAATTCAGAGAGCAAAAATTTATCGCCCAGCCGCGCGCGTCCCCGTACGAGAAGATAAAAGAGAAATTTTCTTCCCATTCTGGCTTCTTTGGCAAGGCGTCAGAGCTGTGCAAGTACACTGATGAATATGCAAATGCTGTAGAGGCCGCGGCAGGCGCGCGTTTCGAGTATCTTGTCGTAGACAAAATAGAAACTGCCAACGAGATTATCTCCTATCTGAAATCAAACAATTCAGGCAGAGCAACGTTCATACCAATAGAAAACCTGCGAGTACAGAAAGAGGAGAGAAAGGATCCTGAGCTGATGCATGTTATCGATGTGATAAGTTTCGACAGCAGATTTGAAAGTGTCTTCTCATATATATTCAGCAACACTTACGTAATAGGTAATATACTTGAGGCAAAGAAACACCGCATAGGTCAGCACAGGTATGTCACGGTCGAGGGGGAGCTGGTAGAACAGTCGGGCGTGGTCTCCGGAGGGTCTCATTCCGGCAGCAGGAAATCCGCATATCTCATAGAGAAATCTCTCAATGCGCTCTCTTCGAGAAAAGAGCAGCTGCTGATTGCACTCCAGGACCTGGACACAAGCCTTGCAGCCGCAAGGAAAGCAGGTGCATACATCGAAGCGCAGAGAGGGTCTACAGGGTCAAGATTGGTGGAGCTCAGATCCGGTTTGGAGAAGACAAAGTCCTTGCTGGAGGAGAGAAACGCAGAGGTCAAGGAACTGGCCGACAAGCTGGAAGGAATAAAGGAAAGGGTTATGGAGGCTGAGGGCCGGCATGCTGCAGATTTAGCTGAACTCGACAGAAGAAGAAGCGAGCTTTCAGATCTTTACGCCCAGCTGGAAGAAAGCTCTGCAAAGGAGGAAGGCGAAGGCGAAAATGACGTAGACATAAATAAGCTAAATAGCTTAAGGAAGGAGGCGGATGGGCTCAGGGCCAAGATTGCCGGACTCGGCAAGGAGAATGAACTGCTTGCGGAAAGGATAACAGAGACAGAATCTAAGATAACAAAGTCCAAGAGCTCTGGGAAGTCGATTAAGGAGAAGATACACGACCTGGAGATCTCGCTGGGCATGCTTGATAAATCAAGGAAAGCCATAGAGAGCGAGATGGCAGCAACCAGTGAGTCAAGCAAGAAAATATACGGCAGATTAACTATACTAGAAGGCAAGCTCTCGAAACTCCTCTCTGAAAAATCGCAGCTAGCCTCTGCGGTGCAGGGAATGGAAACCCAGCTTATAGAGATAAAGATGAGGAGGAACCAGATAGAAACTAAAATTGCGGATATAAACGCCGAGCTGGCCGCTTACGCCGAAAAACCAGAGAGGATATCCGGAATGCAGATAGGCGAGATGGAGAAAGAAGCCAATGTGCTCAGCGTCAAGATAAGCGAAATGGGCAGCGTGAACATGAAGGCCCCTGAAATCTTCGAGGAGAGGAAGAGGGACGTTGCAGAAGCAAAGTCCAAGCTAGACGTTCTCGATTCTGAAAGGCAGGCGGTGCTGCGCATGATAGAGGAGATAGAGTCAAAGAAACTGCAGACATTCATGAATACGCTAAATGATGTCTCGAAGAACTTCATTAAGCTCTTCAGCTACATCTTCACAGATCAGGGTGCTCTGAAGCTTTCAAATCCAAAAGAGCCTTTCAACAGCGACCTGGATATCTCGATAACGAAAGGCAAGACCGCAAGGAATCTCGACCAGTTGTCTGGCGGAGAAAAGTCGCTAGTGTCTCTCATGCTGATACTCTCAATACACATGTGCAAGCCTTCGCAGCTCTATGTCTTCGATGAGGTCGATTCTGCTCTAGATAAGGAGAATTCGAAGAAGCTCTCTCTCCTTATAAAGCAGATGAGTTCCAATGCGCAGTATGTGGTAGTAAGTCACAATGATTCACTCATAGTGAATTCGGATGCGGCTGTAGGCGTAGTGAAAACCGAAGGAGAGTCAAAGGCCATAGGCGTGGAGGTCTCGAGCATATTGCAGAAAAGATAAGGTGTATATTTTTGCCGAAAAAAAAACAAAGAGCACGGAATGATACAAATAATAATGCGCCAAGGCATCAGGATGCGGCTAAAAAGGAGCAGGGCAGCAGCCTTACTTATATACTCTATGCACTCATAATACTGCTCTTCATATTATACATCTTCGTTTTTAAGAACAACCTTGAAATAGCCGTATTGGCCATAATACTTATCGCAGTCACGCTAATAGTGGAATTTCAGGCAAGCGTGAGGGAAGAGGGAGCAAGGAGGACGATTCTGGAAATAGCCGCCGCCATTGTTGTAGCGATACTTGCCGTATGGCTTATACCATCGCTGGTTCTAGGCACCTCATCTCCCGTGGATGTGGTTGCAAGCTGCAGCATGCTGCCTAACCTCCACAGGGGGGACCTTGTCCTTGTTCATGGGATACGGAACATGAGCGCATTCCTCTCCCAGCATAACATACCTGTAGTAAATGTATCTGCTTTGGCATACTCGAACATGGCGGCAAACATAGAGAAAGAGGCCCTCTACCCGCTGGCATACAACAGCACCGCTATCGAAGAAATAATAAAAGACCCCGGCCAGTACCGCATAAGCTTCTTCAATATCTTTTGCCTTAACAGCGGGCGCACGGCAGGCTCATGCATCGCTGACCAGCAGTACCAGAATTCCAATCTTGTCAAATACAATTATACTGTGAGAAGCGTGCATATAGGGAATGTCAGTTCCAACATAGTCTTCACTTCTTCAATTACAATAGGCAACACTACTGTGTATGAGAACTACAGCAATCCAATAATAGTCTACAAGGCGAAGAGCCCTTCAGGCATAAGCGAGGACATAATACACCGGCTTTATGCTGCTATAAGAGTAGGGAACCAATACTACCTGCTTACCAAGGGCGACAATAACCCTGTGCTCGATCTGCAATCGGCAATCTACCCTCCAAACTCAAGCGAAGTGCTGGGTTATGTAGCATATAGTGTGCCATGGCTTGGGTATCCCTCGCTGATTGTGAAAGGCCAGATAGGCAGTTCAGATCTTGCAGGCTGCAACCAGACAATAATTTAAATAATTCAGCCAGCAGGCCAGTGCAGAGCGCGCAATGGCACCAAATACTATATCTTCTCCCTGTGGAACATGGCAAATACCTCTTTGTAAGTTTCAATTGTGCCTATGTCAAACCATGTCCCTTTGTGCACTACCGCGTCAACCTCAGCATTCTTTATCAGCCACTGTAAAAAGTAACCAGGCGCATCAGGATTGTTGTTCTGGTTCAGGTAGTCACTGAACTTGGCGAACATCTCCCTTGGGAATATGTATATTCCTGTGCTTATCAGGGTAGATTCTGGCTTCTCCGGCTTCTCGTAAAAATACAGCACCTTATGTCCATCAAGCTTGACAACTCCAAAGCGCTTGGCCCTTTCAGGTGTCTCTACATCATGCACGCATATCGTGGGCTTCCTGTTCATTTTGAAGTGGCTGATTATTCTGGAAAGGCTGAAGTTGTAAAAGTTGTCTCCTGCAACTATAAGAAGGTCTTCATCTATCCCTGCCTTTTCGATCGAGTAGTGTATCCCCTTCACTGCGCCGAATTTTGTTCCGTGGTTCAGCGTAGGTTCTACTACAAGTTCTATCTTGCCATTTTCCCTTCCCCTGTTCTTGTTTTCCATCCAATATTCAAATTGGTCTGCAAACTTTTTGTTTGTCGAGATTACTATTCTGTTCACTCCGAGCTTGTCTATGTCCTCTATAATGTAATCTAGAAGAGGCCTGCCTCCTATCGGCAGCAGCGGCTTAGGCACAAAAAGCGTTATCGGCTCCAGCCTGGTAGCGTAGCCACCACAAAGTATCAGTGCATCCATTGCTCCTCACGATATGCTAAAAGTATGAAAAATTATTACTTATTTTGGCATGTGAATAAATTTAAACCTATCTAAGCCAATCAGAACAGAATCCTTCGCCACGAAGCTTGCTGATACTAGCATTGTTCTAATCTCAATGCCCTCTGGACTCCAGATTGGTTACGTAATCTGAGTAGCCAGAAGAAGAGCGAAATGCAGAATGGGCGGAGAAAGAGAACTCAGCATGGAAGCATGCGGGCGGTTGAAGGCTCTACTCGCGTTTTAAGAGGCAATTCTGAGAATATGTATTCTCAAAGAAAAGCGAGAACGTAGAAAAGGAAATTGTAATAAAAACAAATTTGTTGAATAAGTTTATCACTATGTAATTCCCTTGCGAAGGCTTGAGATTAGCATATCTAATTCTGCTATTTGTTGTAGTCAATGGTACAGATTATACAAGCATATGCCAAGGTGTTAAATCATGCCAAGGCTCTTAGCCTAGTTTTAACTATTTAATTCCTAATGCTTCTTTAAATCTACTAAAGACACCCTTTTTCTTTTTGCTCCAACGATTATTTCCGTGTCCTTCTCCGAAACCAGTATCCATGTTTTCATATGCTTTTTTGATTAAATTTTCATGTTCTTCCTCACTAAGCATATCTCTTTTAGCTTTAGTAGTATGTGGTTTAGACTCTGGCTTGTCTTGTTTTTGTTTTAATTTAGCCTCTAGGTTCTGTTTAAATTTTTGATACTCTAATTCAAGCCTAGCTTCCTTTTCTTCATTAGTTTCTTTTAATGATCCGAACCTAGATTTATCTTCTGCATTCATACCAATTTTTCTTCTTGCCTCTTCAATCTCCGCTTTTGTCATTGGGGTATATTTTGCTTTTGACCTATTCGACCTTATCTTCTCCCCTTTTTTCTTACTTCCTTTCCCAGCTTTAATCTCAGTAGGTTTAAGTATTTCCTCTTCTGGTTTGACTTCGCCTTCTCGTACCTGTTTTATCTCTTCAGGGGCATGTATGCTTGATTCATTATCATGATTACTTCTACCTTCTAAGAATTTTAGAAGAGCACTATCCTCATTAACTTTTGCAAATCTTTCTGGATCATCTCTAATCTGCTTACTTTGCTCGTTAACTTGTTCTCCACTGATAAACTGCGCACCAGAGCCTTTTGGGGGTCTCCAGCCTCTAGAGATTAGTTCATTTTTTGTTTTTTCAAATTGGTGGCCGTGTTCGATTAGCCCTATTAAATGCGTCATTTCATGATATGCAGTTTCTTTTAATCCTGCTGAGTTTTGTAGTTTTAATTGTCTTTCAGAGATACAAATTTTATATAATTCGGGATGAGAGTGTGCTAGTTCGTCTCCACCGTCCTCATCAGTCCCATCAAAATTAATCTCAGGCAAGGGCAGATTTTGAATATCGCAGACTTCTTGCACTGCTTCTTTAAATACTCGCTTCTTTGCCTTTAGTATTATCAAGTTGTCCATAGGGTCATTTAAATGAGAATCAAGAAACTATAAAATTCTATCAAAAGTGGCCTTTAGAGGCGACATTTCTCTAGGATATACTATACTCCTTAGCTTGATTGCGGGGGGAGAGATTTGAACTCTCGAATCCACAAAGGAAGCAGGCCCTGAACCTGTCGCATTTGACCAAGCTCTGCCACCCCCGCGTAGCTATATTAAGAATGCAGGATAGTATATAATTTAATTAGAAAATAGCTTAATAATACCTAGCTTAAGTTGGTTTACAATGATTTTCGGCCTGGTAGGTTCCCCAAACAAAGGCAAGAGCACCTTCTTCTCTGCAGCAACACATACAGGCGCAGAGATAGCGGACTATCCATTCACTACAATAAAGCCGAACATGGGCGTATCCTACATCGCAAGACCGTGCCCTGAAGTCGAGCTCGGAGTAAAGTGCAAGCCCCGGAACTCTCTCTGCAGGAACGGCATACGGCAGATACCTGTGAAAATAGTGGATGTCGCAGGACTTGTTCCGGGTGCTCATCTTGGCAAGGGGATGGGGAATCAGTTCCTGAATGACCTTGTTGAAGCGGATCTGCTCATACAGGTTGTGGATTTAAGCGGCCAGACGGATCTTGCAGGGAATCCGGCCAGCGGGTTTGATCCTTCAGAGGAGGTGAAGATGGTGAAGGAAGAGCTGGCAAGCTGGATATCGGAGATAATTTCAAGGCACATAAATAAAATATCGAAGAGGGACGATGGTGTGCGCGCACTCACAGAAGTGCTATCCGGCTTCAAGCCCACCGAAAACCAGGTTTCAACTGCCGCAGAGAGGTGCAGTCTGCCTACGTATCGCATAACCTGGGACGCAGATGCGATAAAGGCTTTTTCCAGGCGCTTTCTCGAGCTGAACAAGCCGATTATAGTTGCTGCAAACAAACTGGACAAGTCAAAGCCCGGCGCGCTTGCGGAGTTGAAGAAGAAGCTTGCCGGCATCACTGTTATCGGATGCTCTGCAGCCGTAGAGCTGGCAATAAGAAAGGCGGAACAAAGCGGAGTAATAGAATACAATGCCAATCTGGCATCAGATCCAATAAAGATACTTAAAGAAGTAAGCCAGGAGCAGAAGATCGCCATAGAGTACATGTCCAGATATGTAAGCGAACACGGAGGCACGGGCGTGCATGAGATACTGGACATGGCGGCATTCGGTGTGCTTCATGAGATAGCAGTTTATCCTGTGGAAGACGAGAATAAATTCACTGACCACTTCGGAAATGTGCTGCCAGACGTATTTTTAATGCCCTCGGGAGCTACAGCGCTTGAGCTTGCCGGAAAGATACACACCGACATAGCTGCAAATATGCTCTATGCCATAGATGCAAAGAAGAAGATAAGGCTGCAAAAAAACTATATGCTAAAGGACAATGATGTCATCAAGATAGTGAGTGCCGGAAAGAAAGGCTAGGCTCCGTTCATCTTGGAGTAAGCCAAGGCAGCAAGAACCAGGATGACTGCGATGAGGACAATGATAGGCTCTGCAATCAGGTTGACTGCTACCTGCATCACGCTCCACGCCGGAAGCCCAGTAAAATATATCATCATCTCGTATATTATGAATACCGCTATTACGTACACTATAGAAGCATAAGCTCCATCTATCAGGCTGGCCTTCATGGCGCTTGCAAAGTCATTGGAGTTTATCCCTACGCTTCTGCCGATTAGCGCGCCTACGATAAGCGGCAATATGAAGATGCCAGGCGCAAACATTATGAAGTAGTAATAATGGTAAAATATGTAGTAAAGCGCCGGGCTCGAGTTCGCGACATTCACGTTTGCAAATACTTTCGAGACGAAAGCAAGCATGAGCAGTATTATCCAGAATGCCATCGGCCCTGCTATGCTCACCTCGCTATAAGTTATGGCATTCTTGCCCCTCGATACCTCGAGCGCTTCCTCTTCCTGGGGATCATACGGAGAAACTATGTCCATAAAAACCAATGCTTTCTATCAGATCTGATACATACTGTGAGCTTAATTTTTTAAATGTTGCCGGTATCATGTCAACCTCTCTATTACCCTCAATGTCTTTGAGATGTCATTGAGCACATCCTGTGCTATCACATGCTTGCCGTAATCTACGCCAAGGGAATCCCCGATTATCGAATGCAAATGCACTCCTGCGACCGCAGAAACAAAGGAATCTGCGCCCGCAGCAGCATATCCTCCTATTATGCCAGAAAGGATGTCCCCTGTCCCCATAGTGGCAAGCGCGGCAGTGGACGCGCCGTTTATCTTTACGCGCTCTCCGTCGGTTATTATCGTGTTGTGGCCTTTGAGCACCACTATTGCATTAAGTTCGCGGGCTTCCCTTACTGCTGCAGAAGCCCGGTCATAAAGGTGCTCCTCATCAGGAGGTTCTTCAGCTATTGACCTGAATTCGTTTTCATGCGGCGTTATTATTGCATTGGGCCAGAGCCTGCCATAATCATTTATCACACCTATCGCGTCTGCATCGATTACTGTCTTCTTGTTAAGGCTCTTCGCTATGTCAAAGATCGCCATAACTGCATCTGCAGTCTCCTTCTCTTTTCCGAGGCCCATCCCTATCACAATTGCATTTGCGCTTTCTATATCCTGCTTGACGAATGCAACATCCCCCTCCTCAAGATGCGTATTCCCTAGCCTGCTTACTATTATATTCGGCGAGAGGCTTCTGGCTGCATTAAGTATCGTTTCAGGGACGTAGAGGCGCGCGAATCCCGCGCCTATCTTCATGGCTATGAGTGTATTATTCACTGCGTGTGCAGCAAGCACCGGTGCACCATGGTATCTTTTGCTTCCGCCTATTACAACAACCTTGCCGCTCATCCGTTTGTCATAATCCCTGTGCCTTGGTATGTATGCAGAAAGCATGTCTCCGGGACCCGAGAAGAGCTCTGCCTCTATCGGTATGCCTATCTCACGCACAACCACCTTCGACCTTAGGCCTTCTAGGCCGTATCCTTTTTTATGCAAAGAAAAAATATAGTCAGGCTCCTGCGAGAGGCCATCGCCAAGCTTAATGCGCTCTACTCTCCTAGGGTAATTTAGCGAAATTACCTTGGTTCTAAGCCTGTGCTTTTCCCTATAGCCATAAATGGCCCGCAGCACATATCTAAGACTGTCCGTGTATAGATGCCCTGTCTCTGAGATCGCCTCAAGTATTGTAAGGTTGCCATCCAACAGCCGCGCAAGGCCCTCCCGCCCCTCCTCCGCAGAGCGTGCTACATCGAAGAAGGTGCTCTTCTCTATGGGAATCAGCGCCTTTGAGAATGTCTTTCCGTTTCCAGCGGGTCCGCTAAGGATAAAGATGCCAACTTCCTTTTCTTTCTGAAGGTTTCTTGCAGCGGCGAGCGCTACGGCACCTTCAAATCCAGGGCTGCAGACTACAACCACCTTTCCAGAGGAGTCGGCCTTGGATATGAAGTCCGATAAACTTCTGGAAGCATTCTCTACAAGCTGCACTTCATCTATGCCCAGATACCTGCAATTGTGTATCAGGCCTATAAGCCCGAGGCTGTTTAGGTTCTCTCCAGTATATCTGACAAAGCGTTTTAAATGTTTAGAGACCATAGTTATCCAATACAACAGTATTTATTTTAAATGATTGGTAGAAATGAAGATATACAAGCAGAATAACAAACTTGCCATTTACCTGCCTTACGAAGTGCTTGAGAATCTCAACCTTACCGAATCCGACGAGGTAGAATTCTTCAAGTATAGCGACAAAGCCTTCCTTTTTGCAAAGAAATCCGATATAGCGAGCATGCTTGCAGGCCAGTCACTGGCACAGCTGCCACAAGCGAGGCAGGCGCAGCAAAAGAATGCGCCATCTGCGCCTTCGGAGCTCTCTGCCGAAGAGATAGCAGTACTGAAAAAACTCGATACTGTAAGGTATTCCATGAGAAACGAGGAGAACATAGGCAAAATACTGAATGCAAGGGAGAAACAGATTCTCGACAGGCTTGTGGATTCGAAGGCTGTCATGCTCTACAAGAAAGGCAGGGAAGAAAAAGGAGTATACAGCATAGCGAAAAACGTGTATGATAAATTTCTAATGCGCAAGAAGCAGGGGCAGAAGTCAGGATATGCGGCAGCGCCTGCTCCTGAGAGAAGGCAGCAGGAAAGCAGCCAGTATCAGAAGCCAGAGCTACTGCCTTCTGACATCGAGGAGATAAGGCTGCTTAACGAGCAGGGATATCTTGTGCTGAATTCGGAGGCGGAGGCCTCAAGCGTCTCGCTGAGCCTGGAAAGCAGGATCAGCCAGGGACTTATACTCGGAACAAGGGGTTTCAACAAAAAATATTATATAGTGAAGAGACCTTTTATCGACAAGTACACGGGCGCAATCTTCAAGCTTCTTGGAGAAGGGGAGAAGAAGGTTTCTGAGATATCGGAAAGCCTGAATGTGGAGGAGGAAGCAGCAAGGGGCATACTTTATATCTTAGCGGAGAACGGCACGATAAGGGAAAAGAGAAGGGATCTTTTTGCAAAGGTCGATTGAGCTTTTTTCAGGCTGCAGCAGCCAAGAAATGATCAAAAATCAGCACTACCACTGAAAAGGCAAATACTACTCCGAGGAAAATTTTCACGTTAAGCAGAGGCCCCTTTTCAGGCGCATCATAGAAGCTAAGCACGCCAGCCTGCGATTGAGGTGTGGATAAAGTAGCCATTGCATCATTTATTTAATCTTACTTAACCAATCAGGTATAAAAATCTACCTTTACAACAGATTGAGAATATGTATATACTTGGAATCTGGGATGGCCATGATTCAGGGGCAGCCCTTATCCATAATGACCTGATAATATTCGCTGCAAACGAGGAGCGCTATACGAAGAGGAAGCTTGAGGTAAGCTTTCCTTATAATTCGATAAAAGCAGCGCTTGAGTTTGCGCAGATAAAGCCTGCGGAAGTCAATGTTGTGGCATTTCCTACTGCTGAATTCACCAAGACCGTTTCAAGGGTTTTTCCCTGGCAGAAGGAGAGCTACTACCGCTTCAGGAGAAGAAAGATGCTGAAGCCAAGGCATGAGGGCCTCATGCGCTTCACAAAATACTCCATGACTACAATAGGGGTGCTGCCGGGATGCCGCATCATAAGCAAGGGCGCGATAAAACGCGAGCTCAGGCACCTTGGCTTTGAAAACCCTGAGCTTTACTGCGCTAATCATCATGCTTCCCATGCGGCAACTGCAGCATATACATCGGGATTCAGGAAGGCGGCTGTTATAACAATGGACGGCCTCGGTGACGGTGAAAGCTGCACCATAAGCGACTTTTCAAATGGGCGGCTGGAAAAGAGGCATTCGATCTCCGCCAGGAACAGCATAGGCGTTTTCTACGAGCAGGCTACGAACATAGTGGGCATGCGCGAGCTTGAGGACGAAGGCAAGGTAATGGCCATGGCAGAGTACTCGTACCCGTTCACATTTGAGGAGAACAAGCTAAGGGATTTTTTCAGCATCAAGGGAACAGAGATAACTGCCAAGTACGGCCCGGTAAGGCAATACGATATGCTGAACAGGCTGGCCTGGTCTATGCCAAGGGAGCAATTCTCGTACATGGTGCAGCAGCTTCTTGAGCGCATCGCTCTCGAACTGGTCAGAAACTATTCCGAAGAATCGGGCAGCAGGAGCTTCGCATTTGCAGGGGGCATAATGTCAAACGTGAAGCTCAATATGCGCATAAAGGACCTCGATGTCGTAAAGGAGCACTTCACTTTTCCCCATATGGGCGACGGCGGGATAGCCCTCGGCGCGGCCATGGTCGCAAACCACGAGCTCAATGGCGTCTCCAGTTATGATTTCAAGGATGCATACCTGGGCAATTCATATTCAGACGAACAAATACTCGAAAGCCTTAGGCAGAACGGAAGGCTCAGATACGAGATTGATGCCGACAAGCCTTCGCATGCCGCAGAGATAATAAACGATGGCGAGTACCTCTTCTGGTTCCAGGACAGAATGGAGTACGGGCCGCGTGCGCTGGGCAACAGAAGCATACTGGCCAGTGCTTCTTCAAGCAGCGCCAAGGACATGCTAAATATTTATGTAAAGCACAGGGAGTGGTACCAGCCGTTTGCGCCAAGCATGCTGGAAGAAGAGGCTGTCAAAGCGCTTGACGGTGTGAAGAGCAGGGACAGATTCATGACAACCGCATACAAGGTAAAGGACACTTACGCAGAGCAGATGCGCTCTGTGGTTCATATAGACATGACTGCGAGGCCGCAGATGCTTGGCAATGAGAACAGAAGTTACAGGGCCCTGATTGAGGCGCTTAAAAAGAAAAATGGATGCGGGATAGTGCTGAATACCAGCTTCAATATCCATGGCATGCCAATAGTGCTAAGCCCTGCAGATGCCATAGAAACAATGGAAAAGACAAAGACCAGGTACATGTTCATCGGGGATTACTTCGTAGAGAACAAGGCGGCGAAAAAATGATAATCGGGTATATTCTTACAGCAGCCGAAGCCTGCTCGTTCGCGGGATTCCTAATCGCACTGTTCCTCTTCAGAAATGAGGTACGCGAGGTGATCAGGCCATGCGCAGACAGGCTAACCATCGCTCTCCTGGCCCTGATAATAGCATACTTTTTGATCTTCTCGCTGCTCTATGTGAGCCCTGTCGAGCAGCTCTATTTCGATGAGAACATATACCAGGGCATCGCAGTGAATATACTCTCAAGCGGCAGTTCCCTCTGGTGCCTTTTCGGCTCAGGCTACCTGCACCAGTGTTACGTGCAGGCAGTATATCATGACCCGGTAGGATGGTCCTTTTTCATCGCAATCGCCTTTGCGCTCTTTGGCATAAGCACAAACACTGCCTTCGCCATGGAGCTTCTTGCAGGCTCCCTTTCGATACTTGCAGTTTTCCTGGTCAGCTCTGCCCTCTTCAAAAGCAGGCGAATATCCCTGATTTCTGCATTCTCCCTCGCCCTTCTGCCAGGAGTAATAACCTGGTCGAGGACGCAGGCGTCAGTGGACCTGCCATTCATGCTCTTTACCCTGATAAGCCTATTTTTCCTTGCAGTGTTTGCCGAGAGGAGGAGCAATAAAACCTTCCTGCTCGCGGTCCTCTCGCTTGTAATGGTTATATACCTAAGGATAGAAGCCATACTTCTCCTGCCTGTTTTCTTTGCAGCATACTTCATTCTTGGCAGCGGCAGCATAAAGGAGAATATAGTGCAGAAGGCAGGCTACCTGAAGAGATCGCTCCTGGGAGACGAGAAATTCCTGCTGATAGTCCTGGCCCTTGTCATGCTTCTTGCCCCGCAGATCTATTACATACACTATGAGCTGCAGAATCCGAATTACGGGCAGAATTCATCCCCTCTTTTCTCCCTTCATACAATGCATAAAAACCTTATAGAAAATTCATCTTTCCTGCTGGGCATGTCTAACTTCTATCCTGCGATATTCAATGGCATAGTCACTATTGCATCGCTCCTTGGCATAGCCTACGCTGTGCTTCAGAGAAAGGATAACATGATGCGCCCTGCAGTGCTTTCACTAGGCATTTTATTCCTTTTTTACATGCTTTTCTACGCATCGTTCTATGCGGGAGGCGCCAACTACGGCGTGGATTCAAGGTTCATGCTTGAGTTAATGCCAGAGATAGCGATCTTCTCCGCGCTCGGAATAGAAGGCACGTACCGATTCATCTCATGGTCAGCAAGCCTGGCCAGGAGGCGCAGAAGGGCCAG
This sequence comes from Microcaldota archaeon, assembly GCA_021803245.1. Classification (GTDB taxonomy): domain Archaea; phylum Micrarchaeota; class Micrarchaeia; order Micrarchaeales; family CABMGC01; genus JAJZND01. The sequence continues at coordinate 6,238 of JAJZLT010000002.1, read as the reverse complement.
GACAAGGAAGCAGCAGAAGGCAGGCGCAATGCATGCTGCATTGTACGTTCTCATCGTCGCCTTGTTCTTACTGTATCCTTTTTCAACTACGCTGGGCCAGATAACCCAGAAACCGCAGACAATGCCACAGGAGTACCAGCCGTATTCAGCAACAGAGTTCATATACAATAACTATGAGGCAGTGCCCTCAAACTGCCTTGTTTTCTCATTCACTCCTGAGATGTGGTATGACCTGGGCAGAAGCTCCGCAAGCATCAGCTACATTTATGCGGGCGCAGACAACCAGACGATTAGGAACTACATAAGCAGTTATAGCTGCTTCGACTTCGATTACGGCTACTGGTGCTCAGTTCCAGGCACAAGCTCAACTTGCAGTTCAATAATGCACAAGTATTCGTTAACGCAGCTGGCCACGCAAACGACATCGGAGGGCAAGACCTTTGCAATATACCGTATAAACAACTATAGCATCGGCAATAGTAATGCTACCTGAACTATTTCGCTCTCTTCCTCATGCTTCTGATAAGCGCAATCCTTGCAAGAAGCGCCACAACAATCAGGAATGCAAAGATGCCCATGAAAATAACCAGGTCTCCAAGAACCTGGCTTTTGGCATGATGTTCCTTTATGACAATGTCGGAGATGGTAGAATGGACGAGGCCACCGTATCTGTAAGTAGCGTAGAGCATGGCAGTATAGCTGGAATAGCCGCCTGCCATATTGCCCAAGGTAAAATTAACGCTGTAGGTGCGGCCGGGCCGCATTTCTATATCGTATGTGCTCTGGCCTGAGAAGTCCAGCCCACCTGGCGCAACCAGGCCTATGGTTGCATTGGCAGTGCCGTAGCCCGCATTGAGCGCGTTGACTCCTATCATATAGCCTGAAGAGGTGTTGGAAATGCCATACGTAAGCATTATCCAGCTTGAAACTGTTGCATTTCCTATCTCTATTCCTGAAGTGCACGGGAAGACATCCGAATAGAGAGCCGTACCCTGCCTGTAAGAGACGTTAAAATATGCCGGATAAACGCCGCTGCCATTGATATCCTGGCTGTTTATGCTAAGGTTTATCTGGGTTCCCGGCATGAGTTCATTGTAAGTGTACACTGGATAAAATTTTCCTGAGCCTATTAAGGAAGGGACAACTGAGAGTGACGATGCGCTCTGGTTTCCAGAATTTACCAAGATGAAGCTGATCTTTCCATAGGCTGCGTTTTCCTGAATGCAGCTGCCGGTAAGCGTCACCGTGCCGGCAAAGGCCGTTCCTGCAATCATGAATGGAAGAAGCAAGAGCAGCTTTAAATTAGCCTGATGCATAATAAGATACTGCTATGAAAATATAAAAATAGCAGGTGTTGCGATGTCACAGAAAAGGAGCAAGAGGAAGAGATCAAGCAGGGAGGAGTACCAGCTCCGCGAGAGGCTCAAGATAGAGGAGGGCGTATTTGACGAAAGGATGATGCTGAATCTTCGCAAGCTCTTTTCGCATGGTTTTGTCTATACTCTGGAGTTCATAATAGCCAAGGGCAAGGAAGCAGATGTCTATGTGGCAGAAGGAGGCGAGAGGGTGGATGGCGCTCCCGTAATAGTCAAGATCTTCAGGAAGGAGAATACGAACTTCGAAAATCGGATGGCATACCTGATAGGCGATCCCCGTTTCGAGAAGGTAAAGATGACAGTTTCAGCGCTCGCCAGCGAGTGGTGCAGAAAAGAGTACGGGAACCTGAAACTCGCCAACGCCATCGGGGTGCGGTGCCCAAAGCCGTATATCTTCAGCGGAAACGTTCTCTGCATGGAGCTTATCGGAGAAGATGGAAAGCCCTCGCAGAGGCTTAAGGCAGCAAGGCCGGAAAACCCTGCGGAGATGCTCGGCAAGATACTCATCGAAATAAAGAAATTGTACAGTGGAAATCTTGTCCATGCTGACATAAGCGAGTACAACATACTTGTCATGGGGAACAATCCATACCTTATAGATTTCGGGCAGGCAGTAGTGCTGGATCATCCGAATGCGGAGAGCTTCCTCGAGCGTGATGTACACAATATACTTGCATATTTCGCGAAGAAGTACGGAATTGAAAAAGACGAGAGCAGTGTTCTGGAAGAGATACGCGCAGGAAAAGGCAGCTCAAAATAGCCATGCTATTTTGGTATCTCGAAGCCCTTCTTTTCAAGCAGCCCCTTGTCCATTATGCTGTATCTCCATATTATGTCCCCTCTCTTGTCTGATTGAACAACCCATGGCTGCACAAGCACTATATCGCCTTCCTTTATCCAGAATCTCCTCTTCAGCCTGCCCGGTATCGAGCAGGTACGCTCGTTCTTGTCTGAGCACATGACAAGGAAGTTGGATGCACCCTGCGCCTTGGTCACAAGGCCTATGACCTCTCCGCTACGCGGTACCATGAGGGTATGTACCTGGCCTTCCTGGTTTCCTTTCTTGAATGGCATTCACATCACTGGTAATTCTTCACAGTATACCTTGCACCGCAGGCTTCGCATGCTATAACAATATAACCGCGATCCCTGTTCTCAACATGCGTGTCAGGTTTGTGGCACTCCTTACATATAACGTAAACTTCAAAAAACCTTCGTATTTTCTCGTTGAGCGAGCTCTGGCTTATCTTTGCACTTATTTCAAGCATATTGTTGTTTATGCTCATTGGCGTTCCCAGCTCCTTTGTAAGGTACTTTGCTATGTCCTCGCTGCTCCTTCTTGCCTTGTCTGCTATCTGGGAAATGTTTCTGACAACGGTCTTTCCGCCCTGGATAAGCGAATCGACTTCAGGTATCTTGAAATCCACACTCTCCTGGGAAAGCGTGGGAAGTTCTGCGAATGCCCTGTCTAGCAATTGGTTGTAATCCATAATCATTATCTCAATGAGACCGGCGTGGTCTTGTTTACTTCGCTTTCCGCTACTACTGCGGTGCCATAAGCCACTACCTCGGTCATTGTCTGCCCTATGTCTGCCGAGTCAAAGCGCATGTCGACCACTGCGTTTGCTCCAAGCTTCTGCGCGTTTGCAACCATCCTCTCTATGGCGTTCTCCCTGGCATCGGTCAGCATCTTCGTATATTCGTCTATTTCTCCGCCTACTATGGTCCTCAGGCTCGCAACAATGTTGCCTCCAATACCCCTGCTCCTGACAACAATTCCAAAGGCAGGTCCGTACACCTTTGTTATTTTGCTGCCTGGAACATAGTTTGTGGTAACTACTATGAAACTGCCTGCCTGGTTCGCCGAATCTGCCATATTATCACTTAAAGTTCAAAATTTCACTATACTATGCTAAGATTATTTACTTATATCTTTTGCTAGCATGCCTTGAGCATCGCATCTTTTCCACAGGCGATGTCTCCCATAATCAACAGGCACGTTTTTCCAATAAACTGTCAATCGCATAAAGGCGCCCGGGCCACGCACTGAAATCTAAAGCAACAGTAGATTATGTTGATGCGCGCTTAATAATTGAAATATTCCGCTATGGCTTTTTCAACAGAATCGGCATTACCTATGCCCATGATTATTAATTCATCAGGGCCAGGGCATACTATGTTTTCTATGAATTCCATCTCCCCCTTTCTTATACTATCGGGATGATTTTTATTTGTAAATACGATGCAATCATAATTGTTCTTATTCTCAAACTCCAAATATTTGCTTATCCTTATCTTTGCTGCAAGTGCTCTGCCCGTTCCTTGGATGTACTGATATATTTGCGGATGCGTGTTTTCAACAAATGCACCTGTTATGTCATATAGGGCTAATGGACGATGCGCCTTTGTACCTATATATCTGGGTGCTCTCTTTGAATATTTATTCTGGATAATCAATGCCAAAATTATAAGGGCCACAGCATATAAGTAATAAATTTTTAGAGGTGTGCCCAGAATTAAGAAAGAGAATAAAATTGTTAAAAATGGCGTAGAATAACTTGCGTTTGCTGCTACTAATGGGTCGAGTGCCTTAAGGGCATAAAAGAAAAGCAGTGCTCCAACGCAGTAAGTTATCATTCCAAGGAAGAGAATTGATGCAATAGAAGCCAAGTCCATATTAAGGCTTAATGGCACTTTTAACGTGAAAATAAGCAGCGCTATAAATAGCAGCGAAGCCAGATTAAATACAAATACCTCGCTATATATGTCGTTGTTTTGACTTTTTATTATGAGATTAGAAAAAGCAGTAAAGAAAGTGGAAAGAACCAAAAATCCAATGTAAGGTAACTCTAGAACATTTAGTGAAATAAGTGTTCCATTCGTAAGAATTAGATATACGCCTGAAAAAGCGATCAGTAATGCAAAAATCTGCGGCCATTCTACTTTCGTTTTTATCACAAAAGGGATCATAATCGCTAGAAAGATCGGCCACAATTTAAGCACAATGGTTGTTATAATTGGATTAGTGCCGAGTACTCCTAAGGTAAGGAATAATTGCGCGCCTGCATAATTGAGCAGACCAGCAAATGCCACTATTATCAAAGCTCTTTTATTTTTAAATAGTTTTTTCAATTCTCCATACCGATTTTTATATAAAACAATTATAAGGGAAGTTATCATCGCAGCCAAGAATACAAAAAAGAGCAGTTGTAACGTTCCTAAGCTGCTCGCTCCGATGTTTGATAATATAGAGAGCATAGAAAGCTCTATCATTGCAATTGCAATGAAAATATACCCCTTCTGCATTATCGAAAGTGCCATTACAATGCTATCTCTTACTATTCTTTTAAATCCTTTATAAATGTCCTACTTTCTTTGCGTAAGTTCGGCAAAATATATATTAACCATCTCGCAGATATTTTAGTAATGAAGCTCTACAATTACAGGGAAAAAGTAATATTAAGGAAGCTTAGCGAAGATTCTAGAGCCTCTATAAGCGATCTTGCAAAGATAGCTAAATGCTCTAGAGTAACTGCAAGCAAAACACTTAGGGCATTGAAAAATAGATATGAAATTAAATTCGGATTAGAAGTCAATGAAGATGAGTTGGGACTTATACAAAGACACTTGATAATTGCAAAACTAATTAAAAAGCCAAAACTTGACGATTTAAAAGAAATTTTCAAAAATGACTTATATGCCGACAATATCTATCTTTGCAAAGGAGATTTTGATCTTATAATCCATACAGTTAATAGCGACCCTATGAAATATATTGTATGGGAAAGTCTTCTACCGAGTAAGCTAGGAGAGTACGGCCTACGTATATATCCAAGCGAACTGATGAATACGAACTTCGGATATTTTCCAATCACTAGTAAGCAGATAGATATATTTGCTAAAAAAATAGACAAAACAGACAAGCAACTTCTCATGTTGCTGGCAGATAACAGCAATATGAGCATGAGCGATCTATCAAGGTCATTAAAAATAAGCAGAAACACACTTTATTACCGACTCTTTATGCTTCGGAAAAATGGCATAATAAAGCGCTTTACGATATCTGTTAATAAGCCTATGTTTGATTACATCCTTGCATACGCAGTGAACTATCATTTTAATACTACTTCATCAATCAGGTCAGTAAAGATGATGGGATATTATAAAGGATATGATGAACAATTGCCTATATTGAATACCTTCCAGATTCTCGCCCCGATGAGCGGAAGTTACCGATTCTTTGGCATAGGGCTTTTTGATAATGAATCAGATGCAAAAAAGAACGCCATAAAAGCTCATAAAAACATATTTAATCAAGAAAAAGTAGAGATAAAATACGCTAGAATAATTGGAATAGTAAAGGGTTCGTATCCATTCAGGAATATAGATATAAACCTAAATTACACGAGATTTAAATGGAACGAAGAAGGCCTAAATAACATATATCCAAAATGACGAATTCTTGATATAAAAGTTAACATCTTCGCCATATTTATATATAAGTTAAATTATAAATATATCAAGGGTTTGGGATATGATGGATCTGTACAATAATGCAGTCTTATGCTCGTCCTCGGACAGCATGCGCACCTCCACCCTGCGCATACTTGCCAATTTCCCCACCGCATCTGCCCAAACCTCGTTTATGCTTAATGGTGATATAATGAATGGGATGATGGGAAGGATCTTAAGAGAGAATAAAAAGAATGTGAATACAAGCAAAGAAGAGAACTATGAAAACAGGCCTGTGAAGTTTGTTATGGAAAGGAAGAATGTCTGGAGGGTAGTCTGGGCAGACTGATCCTGCTGTTGTTAAAATAAAAGTTGGTAGGGATGAGAGAGAATAAAAACGCGTCAGCGAA
>JAJZLT010000011.1 GCA_021803245.1 Microcaldota archaeon | reverse complement strand
TTCAGTGCCGATTATCAGAGGTTTTATTAGGAGTTCAGCCAATTCAGCTATCAAAAGGTCATAGACTTCTATACTCAAAGCGGAGTTATTAAGTTAAATAATCTGGCTTCGGAATGCATTCATGGCCATTAAGAGGCTCAAGAGATACGGCTTGGAGGGCGCAGCCAAGATACTCGTCGTGGTTGGCTTCCTTCTTATACTCATTTCCTGGATTGCAGGAGCTTATTACTTCGGCTCCGTGGGCAAGCTGGCGCTATTCATAGTGCCGCTTGCATTTACGTGCGTTTTGGCCATTCTCCTTCTTGTGATAAGGTACAGGTACACGTTATTTGAGAAATACCCCTATCTAATGAACCTTCCTTCCCTCTTCTACCGCATCAAGGCGAGTAAAGGCAAAGACAACCAGAGCATTGCGTTCAGCATGATCTTCACGGTGCATGCGCTGGCGATAGCTTTTCTTGGCCTCTTAAGCCTTGTCTTGACAATAAGCATAGGCTCAAGCATCAAGAGCAGCTCCGCTTCGCCTTTCCTGTACACCTATTTTGCGATAATTGCTATCCTGGTTTTGTCTGTGCTTCTTCAGTACCGCAGGATTTACGTCCGTTTTGCAAAGTGAATTATTCCTACCCCTGCCTTAACTTCGCCAGATTTTCCAATACTGCCTGCCTCTCGAGCCTGCCGCGTTTAAAAACCGCAAAACCTTAAAATCACGCTACGTTTAAATCAATTGCTGTGCCTAAACTATTGTGGTATCGTGGCCATACTTGCGAATTCGATCATTTCCGAGCTTATACTGCTTGCAGGCATACTGCTACTTATTTTTATAATCTTCAAGCTAGGCAAGTTCATAATAGGCCTGATAATAAACATCATACTCGGCTTCATAGCAATCTTCCTGCTGAATGCGATCTTCGGGCTTGGAATACCATGGAACCTGCCAGTCATAGTGATAACTGCACTAGGCGGCATGGTGGGAGTTGCGATAATAGTAATCCTTGACCTGATCGGCATAGTTTTGTGAATCTGCTATTCCACTATTCCGAATAGGGAAGAAAGCCTTAAAAATGCGGAGATGCGAAAAATAGTGGCGACATTGTGGGTTCCATACTCGGCAGGATACTTGGCAGGTCATCCCGTTCTTTCTACAAGAGAAAAAGGAGGGAAAGGATATTTGGCATAGCACGCAGCGCAGCCTCAAGATTCCTTATGCACCTGAGCAACAAATACGTGGCTTTTGCATTCATAGCAGCAATACTCATAGGCAGCTACTTCATCAAGCCGTTTCTCTGGACTTACATCTTCACTGCCCTGATAACCTACTTCGCAGCGACCCTCTTTATCAGGTATTCTCTTGCAAGGGGCCTCTTTCAGGTAAGGCATGTAGGCAAAGCGCGCGTAGCAGAAGGCCACGCCTATCTTGCATTTATAATGGTAATAATACTCTCAACATTGTTCAGCAATCTCCTGGCAGGCTATATAGTGGAATTGACGGTGCTGCATGCGCAGGACAAGCTGGCAATTGTGCTGATACAAACGATAGCAATACTTGCGCTTCTCCTGATAGACATGAAGTTTGAATTCTAGCCGCTTACCTGTTGTCTCCACTGCCCCCTATCTTTCCGCGCTCTCTCCTGCTCCTCAGCTTTTCAAGATTGTATGCTGCAGCATCGTCAAGCTCTATGCCAAACTCAGTGCAGATCTGCGAGAGATACCATAATATATCGCCAACCTCGCCTTTTATCTCGTCTTTGCTTACTTCCGCATCATCCCTGGCTATCTTCTTTATCTTATTAAGCAGCTCGCCAACCTCGCCTGCCAGCCCCATGGACGGATAAAAGAAGCGTCCTTCAAGCCTGTCAGGGTAGATCGCTGTTGTCTTAGCGCCTTTCTGATATTCTGAAAAGTCCATAATAACACCATAATCATGTAGAAATAATCTTGCCGATTAGGCTTAACTCTTTAAATCCACAGGCATTTTAAACCTACTAAGAGTAGTAACAAGAGATCCAAGATCCTGCTGAATTTACTTAAGTGCAAGTACGCTTCTATGCGGCGTGTGCTTCTTGCTCGGCTGTGCATGCTCGCGCTGCTGCCTTGTAGGTATTGGCTTATAGTACAGCTTTGCCTGCGCTATGGTGGAAACCGCAAGGACAGTATCTACCATGTCTTCAAATTCCCGCTCGTCCATCTCGCGTTCCTGCCCTACGACCATCTTCAACGCGTCTGCATATCTGCTTCTGTATTCTTCGTAGCCTTTTTGGTCAAGTCCGATCCCCTGGAGCGTATGCCTGTTCACAAGCTCCTTAACCCATTCTCTCATACTGCTCGCCTGTAATTTATTACAACTACTCCATTTAATAATCCTTGCGCAGCGGAGAAGTAGCAGAATGCGCATATCTTCACTTGCGTAGCAAAAAGGAAGGCTTTTAGTAATTCATGCAGATAAGTCCATCATGCCGAAAGGGAAGAAGAAAAAGAAAATAGAAAAAGAGTTTGAGGAATATTTCCTACACGGAAATGGGGATTAGCCTCTTTTAAGCATGCGTTTTACTTTGGCTACAGCCTCTGCTGCCTTATCTACATCGCTTTCCGTATTGTAAAGGTAGAAGCTCATTCTGGCTACTGCAGGTTCGCCTATTACCTGTGTGACCAGCGGCATGGCGCAATGGTGGCCCGCACGTATCGCAACGCCTTCGCTGTCGAATATCGAGGCGACGTCATGGGGATGTACGCCTTTTATATTAAATGAAATAACGCCGGCTTTGTTGGATTCATTCACTTTCTCAAGCCTCTCTCCGTATATCTCCACGCCCTCCATTTCTTCGAATCCGGAGAGCGCGTACTTTGTCATGGCAATCTCATGCCTCCTTATCCTTTCAATGCCTACCTTTTCAATATAATCCACGGCTGCTCCAAGGCCTATTCCGCCTTCTATGTTCGGGGTTCCAGCCTCGAATTTCCATGGAAGTTCGTTCCACGTGCACGAGTCGAATCTTACGCTTCTTATCATGTCGCCTCCTCCGATAACAGGGTCGGTGCCTTCAAGCAGAGGCTCCTTTCCGTAGAGCACCCCTATTCCTGCAGGTCCGAGCATCTTGTGGCTTGAGAAGGCGTAGAAGTCAGCGCCAATATCTTTCATATCAACCTTCATATGCGGCACTGCCTGTGCTCCGTCTACCAGCACAACTGCCCCGTGCTTGTGTGCGAGCCTCGCCATCTCCTTCGCATCATTTATTGTGCCGAGCACATTTGAGACATGGGAGAAGGCTACCAGTTTTGGCCCATGCTCAAGCTTCTCCTTATAGTCCTCCATATCGATCGAGAGGTTCGGCTTGGATAGCCCTGCATACTCTACTCTGGCCTTTTTCTTCTTTGCAAGCATCTGCCATGGGACTATGTTGCTGTGATGCTCCATCTGCGTAGTAAGTACAATGTCGTCCTGCGAGATGTTCTGGTCGGCCCATGAGAGTGCAACAAGGTTTATCGCCTCTGTTGTATTCCTGCAGTATATTATGTTCCTGTAAGAGCCACCATTAATAAGCCTCGCAACCTTCTCTTTTGATCCGGTATATTCGTCTGTAGATCTCACCGAGATCTCGTAGAGGCCTCTGTGTATGTTTGCATTGTAATTCCTGTAGTATTCTTCTATCTTGCCTATAACCTGCACTGGCTTCTGTGAGGTGGCCGCGCTGTCAAGATAAACCAGCGGTTTTCCGTTTCTCGTCTTCGTCTGCAATATGGGGAAGTCTCTCCTTATCTCTTCTACATCAAAGCCCTGCTCCAAAATTGCACACCATCTATATGTTATAGCCTTTTTCCTCTACTTCCCTTATCAGATCCCTGCCCCCTTCCTTCACTATTAGCCCATCCTTCATTACATGTATAACGTCGGGATTCATATAATTGATTATCCTGCTGTAGTGGGTTATAAGTATGGCTCCCATGCCATGCATTTTCATCAAAGCATTCACGTTCTCGGCTACTATCTTAACCGCATCCACATCCAGGCCTGAATCCGGTTCGTCAAGAATAGCCATCTTTGGCTTAAGCACGGCCATCTGGAGTATCTCTGCTTTCTTCTTTTCCCCTCCAGAGAATCCAAAGTTAAGTGATCTGCCTATCAGTTCCTCCTTCAGAGCGAGCTTCTCGGCATTTTCTTTTATCTCATGCATAAATTCCTTGAATGACGGCCTGCTTCCTGTTATCGCGCCCTTGGCAGTATTAAGGAAGCTCACAAGCCCCAATCCCTCTATCTCTGTAGGCGACTGGAATTCAAGGAAGAGGCCTAGCCTGGCCCTCTCATTGGGCTTAAGCCCTAAGATGCTCTTTCCATCTACCAGTATCTCCCCTCCGGTTACTTTGGGCTGCGGATGGCCCATGATCGTCTTTGCAAGCGTTGTCTTTCCTGAGCCGTTAGGCCCCATTATAACATGGAGTTCGCCTTGATTCACCTTCAGGTTCACTCCCTTTACTACTTCCTTTTCCTCTATCGAAACTCTAAGATCTTTCAGTTCCAGTTTCATTCCATTACCTACTTGCGCTTACCGGTATCCATATTCCTTTCGGGCTAAGCTCAGGCAGGGAGCCGAATTCACGCCCTTCTATCCTGCCAAGCACTATAGATGAAGCCAGCTCCAGTGCGAAAGGCTCGCTGATATTCATCATGTACTTCATAGCAAATGCGCTTATGAAGAGCTTTCTTGCTTCATCTTCAGGTATGCCCCTCGAATTCAGATAAAAAAGCGCCTCTTTGTCGATTGGCGATGTAGCTGCACTATGGGTTGCAGAGACTTCGTCACTGTAGTCTATCTTCATGTCAGGCAGCGCATCTATATGCGCATTTTCGCTGGCAAGAATGCCCCTCTGGGTTATCCTCGACTTTGCTCCCTTTGTCCATTTGTTTATGTCTGCAAAGCCCTTCAGAATGCATAGAGAATTGCCATCGAGCACTGCCCCCGACTCCAGAAGCGCATGGCTTCTTGGTTTTGAGTTTGCAATATACGTGTTTATGTCAAACTTCTGGTCTCCTGAGCCGTAGACAATCTCATTGACATGTACCCTGCTTCCGTCACCGTTGGATGACAGGATGTTTATTGCCTTGGTTTCTGTCGCGCCGTTATAAATAAAGTTCATGCCAAGCTTAGAATTATCCAGTGCATCTCCCTTAATCAGGCTGATAACCTTCGTGTGCTCATTCTCGTTGTGCAGCATGCTTATCTCAACCTCACTCCCTTTCATTGCGTGCACTTCATGCAGCGGAGCCATTATCGACCCGCTTTTTGCAACCGATGCATAGTACTCGAAGAGATTAAGCATTCCTTTTTCCTCCACATTAATGCTTACCTGAATCGGCATGTCGCAGTCATTCACGAAAAGGATCTTGAGCTTGCCTGTTCCGCCGCCAGGCGTATTTATAAATATGGACCTGCGCGCATTTGCATTTATATAAGAAGCAAGCCTCCTTCCCTCGCTATTGTCAAGTCCGCCGCCATCAGATTCATTCCCATGCGCTACTTCTGGCTTTGTTATCGTTATCGAGTCGGAATTGCTCTTGCATAAAGCGCATGAAATCACGGCATCAAACCTTATTTTCAGCTTCTCTTCAATCGAAGAGGCAAATTCCTCTATTCTCCTAGCATTATCCTGCGTCTCTTCCACAAAATAAGGCGCGTCAGGCAATCTGACAGGGATGCTGTGCTTCTTGTAAAGCTCATCCATCTCCTTCGGCACGGAAAAGTACCTCTCAATCGCGATCTTCCTGTTTCCATAACCTTCCAAAAAAGCACCTGAATGAAATGCAGCTACCCTACTCCGCCGCTGGTGTCCAGCTTTATCAGTCTCCTGAGTTCCAGGGAATATTCCATCGGAAGGACCTTGGTAAGGTCTTCTATGAAGCCTAGGACTATCATTGCGATGGCGTCGTCCTCAGGTATGCCCCTGGACATGAGATAAAAGATTTCTTCGTCGCTAATCTTCCCAACCTTTGCTTCGTGGCTTATCATTGCGTCATTCCTGTTTATCTGGTTGTATGGGAATGTATTTGTTTTCGCATTCGCATCAAGCAGAAGCGCATCGCAGGAGACATGGGCTTTCACATTTGCTGCATTTTTGGCTATATGCATCAGGCCCCTGAATGTGGTAACCCCGCTTCCTTTCGAGACGCTCTTTGAGATTATTTTCGATGTTGTATTGGACGCGAGGTGGTAGATTTTGCCGCCTGAGTCCTGTATCTGGCCTTCTCCTGCAATCGCTATCGAAAGCACCTCTCCCTGCGAACCTTCTCCTTTAAGGAAGATTGACGGGTACTTCATGTTCACCTTGCTGCCTATATTCGCATCTATCCATTCCACGCGTGCATTCTTCCCGGCATGCGCGCGCTGCGTGACAAGATTGTAGACGTTTTTGTACCAGTTTTGTATCGTGACATACCGTATATGCGCATTGTCAAGGGCAACCAGCTCTACCACTGCAGCATGCAGGGCGTCTTCAGAGTACATGGACGCTGTGCAGCCTTCTATGTAAGTTACATCTGCGCCTTCATCCGCTATTATCAGGGTCCGTTCGAACTGGCCCGAGCTTTTTGCATTTATCCTGAAATAAGCATTGAGCGGCATAGGCACCTTGACCCCTTTCGGCACATAGATGAAACTGCCGCCGCTGAATACTGCAGTATTGAGCGCAGCGAACTTGTTGTCGGTAGGCGGTATTATAGTGCCAAAGTATTTCTTTACCAGCTCGGGATACTTCTGTATGGCAGTGTCCGTGTCTATAAATATGACTCCGATGTCTTCCAGCTCCTTTTTGATGTGCGAATACACGACACCGCTGTCCATCTGGGCCTCTGCGCCGGAGAAGAACTTCCTCTCGGCTTCAGGAATGCCCAGTTTGTCGAACGTGTTTTTTATATCCCTATCCATGCCTTCCCAATCTTTCGACTCTTTGGCTTTCGGCTTCATGTAGTAATAAAAATCGTCGTAGTTAAGCCTGCTCAAGTCCGCTCCCCACATCGGGGTGGGCTTTGAATGGAAGAGACGGAGGCCTGTCAGCCTCTTTTCCAGCATCCATTCAGGCTCCTTCTTAGACGCTGAAATGAGCCTCACCACCTTCTCCGATAAGCCCTTTGGAAATTCTTCATATTCTACGGACTCCTCGCTAAATCCGTAGAGTTCCCGGTAATCCCTCTTTTCTACTATCTCTTCTAAGTGTTCATTTGCCATAAACTTACCTAAAAATGCCTGCTTAAACACGGCTCTCTTTAACCGAGGAGAATTCGCATTCAAATCCGTTCACATTGCTGCACAGTGTGCAGATGCATCTGTTAAGCGCGTCCTTCTTCCCATTCATTATCTCCTTGGTGTATTCACCTATAATCTGCTTGTCAAGCTTTGCCTCCATGGCCCTGACTTTTTCTGAGTACTTCCCAGAAAGGTACTTGCTTATCGCTGCCTGCGTTATGCCTATGTACTCTGAGATCTGGCTCTCCTTTATCCTGTATTTCTCCCTCATTTCCTTTATCAGCGCCAGCCTTACTGCAGGTATTACCTCTTTCTCAGCAACTTCGTATCCGCTTGCCACTAAACCACTTATTATAACTCTGTTATATAAGGAGATATAGACTAGAACATTTATAAAGCTTAATGGCATGCGACTAACCCTCTTTACCTAATTCCGGCGTTCGCTTCTTGGCAGCAGTTCAACCGGCTGCGAATACAAGCCAGTAGTGCATTCGTAGCAGAGGCTCTTTACAGGCATGCCGATTGCAGAAGCATGGTCTTCCCTGCTTATGTAAAATACATCGTCAAAGCCAAGTTTTCTTGCCACATCCCCGCCTTTAGCCATAAGCTCTTCGGTGTAAAAGTCATTGCCATATGGGCAACCGCTTATTATGGGCGGATGTCCTAAGGCCAGATATACCTCAAGGGCTCCTGCTGCTCTTAGTTTCTCAGCCTGCCGTTTGGCCGTCGTGCCTCTCACTACGCTGTCATCCATCAAGAGAACGCGCTTTCCTTCCACAACGGCGCGGACCGGGTCAAGTTTGGCCTTTGTCATCCTCTCCCTGTCTTCCTCAGAAGGCATCATATACACTCTGTGCCCCACATAAGGATCCCTCCTCAGGCCCAGCTTAAAAGGTACGCCGGTTTCGTCATGGTAGCCTACGGCTATGAGAGTGCCGGAATCAGGCACGCCTATAACTATCAGGTTCTCTTTGCTTCCGCCTGGCAGATACCTTCTGCCTATAATGCGCCCTATCTCCTCCCTTATTTCGTAAATGGATCTGCCGTTCCCGTCAGAAACAGGCGACTCAAAGTATGAGTCTATCCTTTCTTTGTAAGATGCCTGAAAGGAACAATGCCCTGCGGTGGCTTTGAAAATAATGCCTGAATCGACTCTATTCCCATCGAGCACTACCATCTCCCCCGGGATAATGCGGCGATAGTCCGGTGCATTCAGTTTGGCCGGTTCAAAGGTAACTGTCTCAGAAGAGACGAACCAGCCGGCATCGTTACCTCCAATCCACAGTGGCATTTTACCGTATCCGTCCCTGACCGCAAGAAGGCCTTTCCTGTTTCCTGAAGAGAACAAGACAACCATTGAATACGATCCCGCAACATCTTTCAGAGCTTTGCCTATTGCCTCCTCAATTCCGAGATTCGGGTCTCTCCTCATTGTTTCAGCAATGAGCATGCCTGCTATTTTTGTGTCAGAAGAGTTGTTAGCCTTATCCCTTCCGATTCCCAAGTCCCTGGCTATCTCCATTATATTCGGGAAATTTCCGTTATGGCTTATCGCAAACTCCGTGCCGTTGACCTTGTATCCGAAAGGCTGTGCGTGTTCGAATCCATTTCCCGCAGAAGTCCCATACCTCGTCTGCCCTGTTCCAAATCTGCCGTAAATTGGCTTTTCGAAGATTTCAGAGCTCATCATTGCAGGCCCCATGCCTCTCCTTATTTTAATCCCATCCTTCAGCCCAAGAAATGCCGTCCTTCGTTGCTCGAGTGCTGCAAATCCATGCGACTCCTCGCCTCTATGGGTAATGCTCGTCATGCCTACCGCAGCAAAGGAATCCAACTGGCCTTCACGCTTTAAAGCTACTCCAAATACTCCACAGCCCACGAGTACACCCATTAAACAGTCTCTATGTTCCAGTTCCTGATATAAAAGCGTTTTCCTGCCCCTTATCCAAGTACCGTAATGCAACCGCACTATACTATCCGTTGTAAAGAGTTAATATATTTTCCATTACGGAATACTTTACGTTTGCATGATTACTTCCATGGAGCTTGAGAACTGGAGAGCCCATGGCTCCACAAAGATAGAGTTCGCCAAGGGCACGAACATACTAATAGGTCAGATGGGCGCAGGCAAGAGCTCCATAATGGATGCGCTCTCATTTGCCCTGTTCGGCACATTTCCGAGCATCAAGAATAGAAAGATTGCGATAGGTGACATAATAAGCAACAGGCCATCGCAAAAGAGCATTGCAAAGGTAAGCCTCTCATTCACTGCCGGAGAAGACTCATATAAAGTGGAGCGCGAGATCTCCCTAAAGGAACCTGCCAAGGCAAAGCTGGAGAAGAACGGCAGGTATGTGCAGTCGCAGCCGCAGCGTGTGACAGAGGAGATAGAGAAAGCGCTCAAGGTTGATTACGACCTATTTTCAAGGGCCATATACTCGGAGCAGAACAAGATAGACTATTTTCTGGAACTTAACTCATCGGCAAGAAAGAAGCAGGTAGACAACCTGCTTGGCCTTGACAGGTTTTCAACGGCTCAGGAGAATGCTACAAGCCTTACGAACAGGCTAAAGGAGATGATAAGCGAGAGCGAGCGCATAGCATCCGGTCTTGATTCAGAAAAAATAGCCGGGCAGCTCAAGGTTCTTGAAGATGAGCTTAAGAGGGGGGAGGAGGAGCAGGAAGTGCTAAGCGGTAGAATAGAAAAGATAAACAAGGAGAAGGCGGAGATAAGCAGGAAGCTGAGCAGCATAAAAGAATCCTATGCTAAAAAGCAGAGCTTGGGCAAGGAGGTTGCAGGGGCGAAGAGCAAGCTCGAAGTGATAAACAGGGAGATAGGCAAGCTGAGAGCAAAGCAGCTGCCTGAAAAAGCGACCCTGGAAAGGGAGATAGCGGCAAGGGAGTCTGCGCTTCAAAAAGCGAGAGATGAGGAGAAACAGATCCTGAACAGGCTTCAGCAGATCCAGGCCAAGAAGGCGCGCGCAGAGCAGGTTCTTGCAAAGGCGCATAAGGATATGGGCGAAAGGGAATCCTTGGAAGCCGCATTAAAAGCCAAGAGCAGTAATTCTGTAAGAAGCAACATAGAGAAATCAGGCAAAGAGCTGGAAGTGCTGCAGAAGGAGCTTGCATCATGCGAAGCGCAGTCGCAGGAAGCAAGGAAATGGGTTGCGGAACTGGAAAAACATGTAAGCAAGTGCCCTGTATGTGAGAGGGATCTCACCGAAGAGATAAAGGCGATGCTGATAAGCAGGAAGAAAGAAGCAGCAGAATTATCCTCAGCAAAGGCTGCAGGCATGAAGGAAGCAATCTCGAAAAAGAGGAATGAGATAAATGCATCTGAGAAAGAACTGCGGGTGCTGACTCTTGCGGAAGAAAAGCTTAAGCTTTTCGGAGATATCGGCAAGGCAATTGCGGAGTCAGAGAAGGAGCTAGCGAGCGCAGCGGCAGAGGAGAGAACAGCCAATCAGCTTCGCCTTTCCAAATCCGAAGAGGTATCCGGGTCATCTGAAGTCCTGGCAGGTATGAAGGCATCCAGAGAAGCCATAGAGCGGCATTACTCCCTTGAAAAGGAAAGGTCAAAGACTGAGGCAGAGATGCTGGAAAAGGAAAAGTCCATAAGCGAAATAACTGCAGACCAGAAAGACATTGACGAAGCAAGCGCCGCGTTCGTAAAGATAAGTGAGGAAGCAAGCAAGACAGCAGCCATGCTCTCAAATATAAGCAGGGAGCTGAAAGATAAGGCAGTCCAGATAAGCGAGAAGAAAGCGGAGATTAAGAAGATAGAGAGTATATACAAGGAAATAAGCCAGAAGAAAGCCATAATAGAAAATATTTCGAAATTCAAGAACGCATTGCAGGAGACGCAGCTTGTGCTAAGGACAAGGCTGATCAACGCAATAAACGAGATAATGCAGAACATGTGGCCGGAGCTGTATCCATACGGAGATTACAGCGGCGTAGCGCTTATACCATCTGAAGATGATTATGTGCTGCAGCTTAAAGTACGCAAGAACGGCGAAGAGACCTGGACTGATGTAGAATCGATAGCAAGCGGAGGGGAGAGGAGCATAGCCTGCATAGCAATGCGCGTAGCCTTCGCGCTTGTGCTGGTCCCAAACCTTAAGTGGCTTATACTGGATGAACCCACGCACAATATAGACAAACAGGGGATAGACAGTTTTGTAAATGTCTTCAGCGAGACTCTGCCCAAAGTTGTAGATCAGATATTCATAATAACGCATGACGAGCAGCTCAAGCAGATATCGAACGGGAAAATCTACCTGCTCAGCAGGAACAAGGAAGCGGGCGAGGCGACATTTATAGAGGAAGCGTAAGGGCACGCTACCTATTCCTGTCCCATTCAAACTTCCTGTAGTGCTCAACCATGTCAAGATTTCTGAAGGGGTACAGGCCTTTAACGAGCCCGGTAACCCTCGCCTGCTTTATCTGTACGTTTTCTTCGCTATAAATTTCCCGATGCGATTTTATTGCAAACTCGATTGCTTCTTCCCTGTTATGGAAGATGCCTATTCCAAAGAACCTGTAACTGCCGCTCATAGGTGCAAGCAGCTGGAAGCTGTTCAATAGCGGCATATCCTTGTCAAAGGTCTGGTAGTATTTCCTGACTTTAATGGCCCTGAGCTGCGAGGTTCTGTTGAAATTGTAATTGACTGCAAACGCTATCACATAGTCCATAGGCGGCCTGTTTACCGCTATTGTCAGCCTCTTTATAATGCCCTTCTTGAAAAGGGTAAAGATCCTGTAATGCAGCGTAGTTCTGTTTATCTTCAATTCTTTTGAGAGTTTCACCGAGCTGGCCCTTCCGTCTTTGTTCAGCGCACTTATAATTTCCTTGTCCATTCTGTTGATGTTCTTTGATGCCCTGTACACCAATTCTCCGGATATGGGAAGATAGCCAAAATTAGTCAACATAAGCTCGCTTGGATATATCTCGACATTGAAGTCGCCAAGCTTTCCGGGAAGAAGGCTTTCCCATATTATGTAATCCATCGGATCTGGCGTAACCACATGCAATATCAATCCAAAATCACCCTCGCAATAGTATGCGTTAGAGACAAGAGGATCGTTGCAGAATATCTCTTTGAGCTTTTTCATGGAAGGCTTCTTAAGGAACCGCACTATCACGATGTGGCGCTGGTTAAATCCAAGCTTGTCCTCATCGACCTCAACAATGAACCTTATATCATACCTGCGCACAAGCTCCCGGATATACTTGACCACCGTTATTCTGGAGCACTTCGCATCCTTTGCGACGCTGCTTAACGGGGCTCTGGAATTTTCACTCAGAGACCTAAGTATCGCTTTTTCCCTGAAGCTGTAATTTACATCCGAACTCGCCATATTTTTCGCTCTCTAGCAACCTCCGTACAATATGTCAAATTAATATTATTTAAATTGGCATATATATAATCCATCACTACAAGCTAAATTCATGCGTATCTAAATATATACAGCAAACGGAAATGAAGGTCTTGCAATGTTCTTTGATAGGGGAAATGGCGGCAGTCAGGATGTGCATCTTAATGAGATAAGAGGCATGGCGAACCGCTTTCTGAACCAAAAACTGGCTCAGCTTGAAGAGAAAGGATCCGCCATAACCGGCGGCTTTGGCGAATACCGCAAGCAGTTCCTAAGCGCTTGCGTAAATCTCGAGAAACTCAACGCTGAGCCTGACACTGAAGATATCTACATACAAAATACAAGCTCGCTCTCGAGCCAGAAGAGCGCCTATGCCAAGTCGCTCATGCGCATAATGGAAGATTATTCTGAAATAGCAGAGGCCGAGAATGTCTACAGGAAATACGAATCAGTACTCTCATCAATGGAGAGCATCATAAACAGCATCATGAAGTCTAACAACGCATTCAGGCTCCCGTTCCTGGCATACTCAAAATACCTTGGCGACTTCAAGAAAATCTTTGCTGGAATGGAACGGCTTACCGCCAGCCTGAAAATGGAGCTCGAAAGGAATAGGGGCAAGTTCATGGAGTACGAGAACATAGTGGAGGAAGTAAACAAACTTCTCGGCCTGGATGCAGAGATAAGCGACATGGAAGATAACATAAAGAGGCTGGAATCAGATTCGTCTGCGGGAGCAAGCGAAGATGCTGGCATCATAGATATAGGAAAAGAGATCTCAAAGAAGCGCGAAGAGCTGGCGCAGGCAAGGGAAAAGCTCTCATCTTTATCATCCAGGCTCACGCACACGCTCTCCCCGCTAGAACGCATTGCAAGGAAATATGATCATGAATTCGGAAAGAAAAGGCGCCTTTCAGAGATGATAAAAAATCCAAAAGCAGAAATCGCGAGCGAATCAGATTACAATGAAATGATCTTGCTTGTTAAGGATATGGAAAGTGCGATAAACTCGGGCAAAATAGATGTAAGGAATGATGAAGGCATACGGGCTGCCATTTCCAGGGTCCTGAGCGCAGACATATACCCTGAACTTTTGGTTATGAAGGACTTGAAGGACAAGGAGATAATTTTAAGCGGGGAGATCTCATCATATGAGCGGATTCTCATAGAAGCAGAAAAAGAGAAAAACAGGGCTTCACATTACGGGAATGTGGTTTATGATATGAAGAGAAACTTAGAGACCATGGAGAAGGCCAGGCAGGCCGCAAAGCATGAGATAGAAAGATATTTCCTGGCATACTACAAGAAAAAAGTGAATGTAATACTTGAATAGCGGGAGTATTGGGAAATCCTGGTACTATCTGCCCCATATGCCAAAATGCTTACCCTTCCAGTTCGCTGCAAATTCTCTGGTAGAAAGGCTCCGTTTCGTTGCACTCTAATACTGCCCTGACAAATTCTCCGGTATCCTTCCTGTATCTGAGATAATCATTCAGGTGCCTTTCAAACGTTTCCAACTGTTTTGCCTTGGGCTCCTGATCGTCAACCTCATAGCCTGTAGTTCCGGTGTTTATGTTGCCCCTGAGGCCCACAAACCCGAGTGCAGTGCATATCTCATCCTCTCTGATTCCTTTATCCAAAGCATATATCCTTCTGTAGACTGCCAGCTGCTGCTTGTGTGCCGATGCCTTTCCAGTATTCTTATCGGTCTTCCAGTCAAGTATAAGGTACTTCTTTCCCTTTCCATGCTTAATCTCATAGACCGCATCAAGCTGTGCCTTAAAGGCCAGCCCTTCTGCATTGCAGCTGAACACATCATTCAAGTCCTTGATCAGCTCGCACTCTGCAGCTATCTGCACACAGTCGTACTTCTTCCGTATCTCCTCGTCAATCCTTTCTATGTTGGCGAAGAACGGCAGATACTCCTTCCTTATGCTGCTTTTGTCAAGCGTCCCGTTGAATCTCTTCTCCGCCAGCCCGTGCACTTCCGTTCCTATCATCAGCCCTTCGCCTCTTGGAGGCTTAATGCCCAGTATATATGACTTCAGGAAATCGTAAGGATCTGTGGAAGCATCGATAAGGCTGAAAGAGAGACGGTCCTTGGTCTGGAAAAAGTTGGCTATCTTCTCCCTTAGCCAGTCATCCTTCTCCGTAAGCTTCTTCCTTGCATCTTCCGCCCTCCCCGCAACGAACATCGCGTAAGCCTCGTCATACTTCCATGAGAGCGGTTCCTTCTCCTGTTCTGCTTCGTCCACCTCGCTCTCAGACAGGCCTTCGATATGGTATCTCTGTGCAAGCTTCTCCTTCCCTGCCACTATGTAGAGCTCGTCCTTCGCGCGCGTGAATGCCACAAAATCTACGCGGAGGTGCTCCTCCTCAAGGCCTTCGCGTATATCTACGCCCTTGGAGCTCTTGATTATTGAGTATACTACTGCGTCTATGAAGCTGAGGCTGCCCCGCACGTCCGTTGGCAGATAAATCACCGCATCGAACTCGCGCCCCTTTGCCTTATGCACTGTCGTAAGCGTTACGCGGTTCTTCTTCTCCACAGGCTCGTAGCTCTCCTCCGTTATCTTAAGGTAGTCGAAGAGCGCTTTCCTGTCCGGGCTCCTCGCCATTCCGAAGAACTCAACTATATTCTCATAAACTGCGGAAGCTGTCAAATAGTATTCCTTGCCTATTGACACTGAAATAGGCATTATCCTGCCAAGGAACAAGCCTGGCAGCTTGTCAAGCGTAAGCGATTCTTTTGTCCTGAAGAATTCTGCTGCGGCTTTCCTTGCATACTCCATTCCATCATGCCCCGATCCCTTCACCTTCTCCGATATCTCAAACGCATGCTTGAGACTTATCCCTGAGAAAGGGGTAAAGAGTGCACTCACCACATCGTCCGCATCGTCAAAAAGAAGGCCGCGCAGGTATGCCATTATCTCTTCTTTCGCCTTCCTGTTGGTGCTGCCTCCCACTGTTGTAGCATAATCTATTCCCTTTGCATCAAGCATCTTCGACAGCGCCATTATCTGCCCATTTGTCCTTGTTATTATTGCGACGTTCCTCTCGCTATCCCTGTATTTTTCAATTATGTCAATCAGGCGCGAGACCGCAGTGCGGCACTGGTCCTTCGATGTCGTCACCAGTATCCTTGCATACCCCTCTCTCTTGCCTCTCAGGCCATCGAGCTCCTCCTTATAGCTCGTATCTGTGGTATTGGCAAGAAAGTACGTCTTCGAATAATCCAAAATTCCCTGCAGGCTCCTGTAGTTCAGCGTCTTTGTTTCTTTCCTTATTCCTTTCCTCTCCATAAAGCGCCCGAAGTTCTCCACGCTGCCGCCCTGGAAGCCGAATATTGCCTGCTTCCTGTCGCCTACAAGAAAGAGCGAATCGCCGGATGCAACTGCAATATCCGCTTCAAGCTCGTTCATGTCCTGCAGCTCGTCAACCAGGACAAACTTGTAGTGCCTTGCTCTACTGTCGTATTCCTTCACGAATTCCATTAACATGTCATTGTAATCGAGGTACTTTTTCAAGGAATTTTTTTCATTCTCATAATTCGAGAAAGCTGTAGCAAAGTATTCCAGGAACTTCTTATTCTCCTCAAGGCTTATGTTTGCTATGTCCTCCTCGAGATATATATGTTCAAGCTCTTTTTCAGCTGCCTTAAGCTTTATCTGCCCGGGGAGTATCCCGAAGCTCTTCAGATAGCGTACCGCGTTTTCGCATTTTGGCACGATCTCCTCTATTACGTATTCATCCTGATAGTTCATCGCGTTGAGGCTCTTGAAGCTGCGGTATATCGAATATCTCGTATAGTTATTGGTTGCCACCTCGCGGTCTTCCCCGCGCTCCCGGAGGTAGTCAAATGCATAACTGTGAAATGTATGGATATCTATGTTTTGGGGTTTTGCCGAAATCCCGCTTTCTTTAACTGATTTTGAGACCCTCTGCCGCATCTCCTCGGCTGCTTTTGTAGTGAATGTTATGCAAAGTATATCCTCCTCTTTTACCCCTTCCTTAAGCAGCTTTACCACATGTTCAGCAAGGGCTGTAGTTTTGCCTGTGCCAGGGTTCGCTATTACAAGCGTATCCTGCATAAAATCCTTTTTTCCATACATAATATCCCATTCGCCAATATTGTTATTTAACCCTGTGTTTTTGCTTTGCAGGTTGCCATCTTGCAAATAAGAGGCAGATGAGCAACGCCCTTAGGCAAGGTAGGTTGGCAAGCTTGTGCATGAGTAAGCAAGAATTACAGAGATTATGGTAAACATGCATTATGAAAATAAGAATCGCAACTGATACTCCATTCTCAGTATAGCCCGCAAAATACATAAGATGGCATCGTATTCCTTGCCTGCGTTGTCAAAGCGTCGTCTGATTTCTGGCTTCGCCGCTTCTTTTAAGCTTCAGCTTCTCGTTTATTGTACGTACAAGCCCGAACATCTTTCTCTCCTTCTGCCCTGATATATAAAAATAAACCTCATCTTTTGTGCCCCTTGTAATAAGAATGTAGATATCGCCAGCCCTGAATCGGCCTGTCCTGCCTCGACGCTGAATATTTCTTATCTCATTCGGTATCGGCTCATAGAAGATAACAACGTCAACAGAAGGTATGTCAAGACCTTCTTCTCCTATTGAACTGGCTACCAGGACCTTGAACTTTCCATTCCTGAAGTCCTGTATTGTCTGCTCCTGGAGCTGCTGGGTCATGCCTTCCTTCTTTCCCACAAATTGCATTGCACTGTATCCGGCACCGTTAAGGTAATCGGTCAGCATTTTTATGGTTGTCCTGTATTGCGCGAAGATTATCGTGCTCTTCTGGCTATTTGACCTTATTATGTCAAGAGCAGCAAGTACCTTCGGGTGCTCTTCCCCGCGTTCTATCGCTTCGCGGGCCATGTTTCTGGCCTTGATTATATTCTCATTTCCTAGTATATGCTCTACGCTCCTGCTCTTCTTCTCCCTCTTCTCCAGGGACTCGAAGTATTTGGAGAATGGATATATGCCTTCAGTCAGAAGGAGATCATATGCATGGGAAAGGTGAAGCAGCTTCACATAGTTGAATAATGCGGCGTATTTGTAATTAGGTGCCTGTAGTTTGCTGATTTCGGTGCCTGCCTGGAGCAGCCTTCCCTTGGGTATGCTCTCGAAATTTCTGAAATGAAGGAAGCCCATTTTGTTAAGGCCAGACAGGCTCTCCTCTATCTTCGGCCTCATAAGTGCTGCTATGCTTTCCATCGTAGGCGTCTTTCCGACAGTCTTTACGTGCATCTCCTTTGACATCACGTACTTAGAAACGTCCGGATCGCTTGAGATCCTTATCTCTATGTGCCTTATGTTGAGCGTCTTTACAAGCGCGTTTATCTTCTCCTTCTTGCTTCCCGGAGAGGCTGTAAGGCCCACTATAAGCACATCGTTGATCGAGCACTCGTTTGCTATGTATGTATATGCATAGCGCCCTACTGCGCGATGGCATTCATCGAAGATTGCACAGCCGAAATCCACAAGCGACATGTTTGCCTGCTTGAGATCATTTGCTATTGTCTGCGGCGTTGCAACTATTACGCTGGCATTAAGCGCCAGCTCCTTTCTCGATGTCTTTCCTATCTTTCCTGTAAAGAGCACAATCTTTTCATTTGGTATTTTTAGGCGGCCAAGCAGGTTGTTGTAATGCTGCTCTGCCAGCGGCTTGGTAGGCGCAAGCAAAAGAGCCTTTCTTCCTTTCGACAGCGAATCCGCTATTATTCCTATGCCTATCACTGTCTTGCCCAGGCCGGTCGGAAGAACAACGAGCGTATTTCCATTCTTGAGCACCGCATCTATTATGTTTGCCTGGTACTCCCTGAACTCGAAGCCATCAAGGTTTATATATTCTAACGCCTTACCAATCTTATCCCATCTTGTATCGTACGCCATCAGGATCATTTACAGTAGTTAGATATGCTGAAAAGGTATAAAATATTGGATGGATAGCTATTATAACGTGCCGCAGTAACTCAGTCCGGGAGAGTGTCCGGCTGAAGATGGGCTTTTGTAAAGCCTTATCAGATACCGGAATGTCGTCGGTTCAAATCCGACCTGCGGCAAACAAAAAGATATTGCTGTACAGCAGAAAGAGGTCTTGCTTGAAAGGGCAGCTCTTCGCGCTGCGATTGATGAAGAGCAGACTGAGAAATTGTCAACACCGCTGCAAAGAAGTTAGAAGAGAGGAACTTATTTCGGGATAACACACAATCCCATGACCTTCGATATCTTTATATATCTAAAAAGCGCTATCTAATACGGGTGTGGAAGTGGGAATAAAAACCAGAATGGCGAGCAGAGCTTTGCGGCAGGCTCAATCCTGCATGCCTACCAGCATGGAGGAGATGGAGCGGTATGCTCTGGAATACCCTGAATACAGGAAGGAGATAGTAGCAGCAATAACAGCGTACGGAGGAAGGGAGAAGAACTGGAAAAAAGCAAGGGAGGCAATGGGCATAGTTGAAAGGATAAATGCGGCAAGCATGCTGGAAGGCCTCCGCGATGAAGAAGACGCAGAGCAAAAATATTAGCCGTGCCTGGCTGCGTCATACAGGGTAAGTATGAAAAGCAGCACCACAATTATATGCACTGTAGTGCAGAAAATGCAGATATGCCCTATCAGGTATTCCAGATAAATGAAGTAAAAGACAAAGACCAATCCGAGAGCATTGTATACTGCCTTGAGGTCCTTGTACCTTAGATTAAGTATCACCAGTTCGACGATGAAGAAAACCAGGCCATAAACTGCCAGCGGCACTCCGAGTATGTACGCGTAAGCGCTGTTGAGTACCGATGCGCAGTTGATCAGGCCCGTATCAGGGCACGCCAGCGGCACAGAGCTGCTGTAATGGTAGGCAGTAAGGTAGATGGAAACTAGCAGACCCAGCACTGCCAGGACCATGCATGACAGATAAACTCTGTCTTTGTTCATATTATGCGCCCAGTTGCTTCTCTATGCTTTTAACATAGTTTTGGTTGCAAACATTCTGCGGTGTATTATTGTCTGCCACGCAGATCTGCGCTGTCAGCAGGTTAGCGGTTCCAATTATTGCCTGCGACTGCACAGACGACGGGCTCTGCAAGTCCTGTGCAATAACGCTCCAGTTGGTTGCGTATAAAACTGCCTTAGGCTGATAGTTGGCTCCTATTTGTATGGAATAATTTCCGATGTCTATAAATGGTATGCTGCCTCTCTCGATGCTGGGCAACTGCTGGTTATTTGCATCATAGAAATTGAAAAGCGCCTGCTCCTGGCTCGTAGGGCTTTCAAGCGGAGCGCCAGTATTAGTCTCAGTCTCTACAGGCATGAAAGTTATGTATGGGCTATAATAGCTTGAATTATAAAAAGTAAAGGTTGGCGTGCTTGGAGACACGGCATCAGTTGCGCTCGATGTCATAAATTTAACCCCACTGAATGTCCCAAATCTCATAAGTGCAATTAACATGCCCCATCTCTCGGCAGCACAGAATGGGCAGAATTCCGCACCATAATAAAACACCACTGTTTTGTTGTCAATTTTCAGCGGCGTTGCATTGGCCAGGATGGTCGGAAAACTAGTCACGCTTCCTATGCCTACCTGATTGCTTATGCTATCTGAAATATTCAGCTTCGACAGAAACGAAGCAGGCACGGGCTTATTATCGTATGTTGCGAGCGCCTGGTCTTTAGGTCCTCCGTTAAGAACAAAGATCGCTGAAGCTGCAATTATGATTACTATCAATATCATAATGTAAAGTCTGGCTTTCATTCTAATTCCCAATTACTTTAATTATTTCCTGCCCAAAAGCTAAAAAGCTTGCCTCTTTTACCATGCAGGCTCTTTGTCTTCTGCTCTTTGTTCATGCAGAAGCTCAGTCATCCGCTGGTTAGCAGTTTATTTGTCTTACTGTATTACCCTGCCAAATTCTTCCTTATCATAGCAACTATCTGCCTCAGGATCTCATTTTTTCCGGCTTCGCCGGAAAGCTTTATGCCTACTGCGTTCTTGTGCCCTCCTGCCGAGTCTATCCTGCTGCCATATCGCTCCAGCAGTGCGCCTGCCAGCTGGACCAGCCCTGCCTCTTCGCCAACATCCCTGCTTGCCCTTATCGAGATGAAGTTTCCTACATGGCATACAACTATGCATCCCCTTCCATTTTCTTTCTCCAGCTTCTCCAGAAGCTTAGATGAGAATCTGCCCAATAGTGGATATCGTGACTGTTTCTCCTTTACATTGCCGTAATCAAGAGTGTAGATGCTATGCCTTCCTGCATTGTTCTCCTTCAGCAGCGGAATGGCCTCATCTGCAGCCTCAGCGACCCTCACATTTGCATACATTGCAAGTTCGCTGGACCTTGTCTTGTCCTGAAGAAGCTGTTCTATCTCATACGGGGTCAGGTTTCCGTTCCTGCCAGAATTCACAAACGATGCGTCGCTTGTTATTAAGTCCAGAAGTGCGGAGAGATCCTGGGCTTCCTTGTAAGGATTTGCATACTTGCTGTAGTCCCCTATAAGCGAAGCATCTTTGAAGATAGTTGTGTCTGCATTCGAAAATGACTTGGCCAGCACTGAAGAGAGCAGGCCGGCAGTATAGTCAGAGCTCCCTCCAAACATCCATGGATTCATGTAATATTCCAGGCTCTTTCCCTCGAAGTTCCCAGTCATCGGATGGTGGTCAAGCCATAGTATATCAAAATACCTGCCTATGCTTTTTATGCCTTCGTTGCTTTTTTCCGATGTGCCAAAATCTATCAAGACAATCAGCGGCTTCTCCTGCGACTCATATGCATTAATCAGCATTATGTCATAATTTGCCTCTTCTTTTCCGTAGATGACGCCCCTATTCATGATCCAGAAAAGGTTTATCCTCTTCTCCATCCTTCCATTCCCTTCTGAGAAGTCCTTAAGGCCCTTATAGATCGAATACGCACCGCTGCTCCCATCGGCATCGTTATGGAATCTCACCACGATAGGCGCTCCTGCGAGGAACTTTTTAAGCAGAAGGGAAGCTCCTTTCGTTATCTCAGGCCACATCTTCCTGTTAAGTTTATCCAGCTCATTTACCCCGCTTGCCGGTGGCGTCTCCTTTAGCGCGGATTCTATCTTTCTCGCGATTGCTTTTTCTATGAGCTTCTTTCTGAGCAGCGCATTTTTGCCATCTGCCGGCCCGGCTGCCGCGCCATCCGCAACCATTTCTCCGAGTTCCATCTTCAGCGGGCTTTCGAGCTCAATGGTTGAGAGCCCGCCATTTCCGTCATCAGCAGTCACATAGTAAAAATCCAGATTTGGCCTATGTTTTATGCATGACACAATTCCATACATGTGCTATCCGCCCTGGCCCGTTCCAGAAGAGGTCCGGTTAAGCACGGCTTCCACACACGCTGAATTTGCAGTGCCGTTCTGTATATATCCGCAGTAGCTGGACTGGTTGTAAGATATTGCAAGCGAGAAGTAGCAGTAATTGCCCAAAGACTGGTTAAACGATGCACAAGCGCTTGCATTTTTGTTCAGAATGGCATAGTAAAGCATGTACTGCTCCTTAAGCTGGCTTATGCTCGGGCAGTACTGGCTTAAAGTTTTATTGTCAATGCATTGCTGGTACAGCTGAGTGTAGTTTTCCGAGAAGTTTAACTGAAGCGAGGAGTTAGCAGCTGGGATTGTAGTTGAAGAGCCTGCTACTGAATAATAGGCGCAGATCTGCACGAGGGACTGGTTTGATATTGATGAGCAATAGGCCTGGTTATGTGATTTCATAGCCAAATCCACATAGCATTCATCCCTGGGGCTGGCATTTACGTACTGGCTCAGTATTATGCTGCTTATGGGGTCGGTTATATTTGTGTATGTATAAGCTTTGTTTCCATATGCATTGAGATATGCAAAGAAAAGCCCTGTTTCGTTTAAGTTAGTATTGTTCTCTACTGTAGTGCAGTAACTGGCATTTTCTCCAACTACTGCCTTTTCAAAAGAGATGGCTGAGGTGCACATCGTCCTGTTCGCTCCATCTGTTATGCCATTGCATATGCTTGCGTTCTCCAGCCTGATTGCAAGTCCCATATCGCATCTATCCAGGTAGGTGCCGTTCAGCGCAGCGCAGTCCTGGTATGAATCAGTGGAGTTGGCTATATAAATGGCACAATCGGCATTTGACTGCCCGGAGGCCATATTGCAAATAGAAAGATTTTTCTCCTGCTCCGCGATGGAAGAATAGCAGTTGTTGGCCATCGGTTCAGGCACATATCTGCAGATGGAGTAATTGCCTGTTGACTGTGCAAGGTTCTCCAGGCAAGAATATCTATACCCGGAAAGGGCTATGCCCCTGCATCTCTCAAATGCACTCCCGGAAGGGATAAGCAGGTAAATTACAAGAGTAAGTGCAAGAAGTATGCCTATTGCAAATATAGCCAGTTTTATCATGCCCGCATGCTGCTCTTCTACAGTAACTTCAGCTTCACCCTTTTTCTTGCCTTTGCCCTGAGTTTTCATCTCAATCATAGTTTGCTATGTTCTCAGCCGCAGTTATCTTGAAACCTGAGGGAGTTATTTCATAAGGCGTTGTTATCATGCTGTGGGATGTGCCTCTCATCTTGATAATTTCTATGGCAGGCATCCTCTTGAAATCCTCGCCGGTCTGGTACATTGTAATTATGCCGTCAAATACAAAATGCTCCGGACTGAATTCAAGGCGATCCCTTTCAGGAGATTTCATTTCTTCCGTAAAGAAGGAAATTACTCCTCTCTTTCTCAGGCTTGTTATAATCTCGACTATCGCTTTTCTGAAATGGGCAGGCTCCGGCGCCATAAGTGCAAGCATAGCCAGCGAGTCAATGACAACACATTTGGCATTTGATTCTTCTATTTTCGATTCTATTGCAGAAAGAAGTTTGCCCAGTTCATATTGTGTTCCTGAAGTAGTATAATATGGATCTGGATAGACAAGCATCTTGCCGCTCTCTATCATCTCATCTATCCTGTCAAGTTCATAGAATGCTGCCTTGGCGTTTCGGATTACCCTATCAGGCTCCTCATCGAATGAAAAGAAGATTCCGGTAGCGCCATTCAGCGCATTCCTGTATAAGAATTCAAAGGAAATCAGCGTTTTTCCGGAACCGGGTCCGCCCTCCACTATTACTTGATTGCCTTCAGGTATGCCTCCATTCAGCATCGCATCTAGACCGTCTATACCGGTCTTCACATATCCTGCCATCTTATCAGAACCTATATATATGTAAGATATTAGATAAAAATGATTTAAATACCCACTGTGATTATCTGGACAAAAAATTAGTTGTGGTAGGACTAATATTGCTCGCCATGGGGGTAGTGGTTGCGGGTCTTTCCGCGCCGTCTCCGGCGTCGCTTATTAAGAATTCGCAGACGGCCTCGCTCCTGCCAAATAGCGTAGTAAAGGTTCCATTGCAGGTGAGCTTCAACTCCTTAAACCTTTTTATCTTCACCTATGCTTCGGCTTATCCTGTCGATTTCTACATTATAACATATAACAATTCAAATGCCACGCTCTCAGCGCTAGAAAGCCTGAATTTCTCAAACTCCACGGGCCAGGCAGGCCACTCTGTACTAAATTCCATACCTGCAAACATGCTCAGCAAGAATGTTGTTTCGATAGTGCCGGATTCTAAGGAAGGGATCTTCCCGTATACACAAAACTTTTCAGAGCTAGGCTTTTCGCAGCCGCTTTACCAGAACCTGAATGCTTCCCCTCCGGGCTCTATGCTTTATGCTATATACAGAAACACGGGAAACATAACTACTGATGTGTCATATGATCTCATTGAGCAGAATCTCAACGTGACTTCTCCAACTTCAAGTGTCGGGATAAGCAGCGTTGGCGGCATCTTCTCCGCTCTGATGATATTAGCAGGAATAATACTTGCGATAATAGGCTTTGTCACTAAGAGAGCACCGAGCGTACCTGATGACGAGGTAAGTAAAATATATGCGGACATAAGCAAAAAGGTGCCTGTCGCCAAGCACAGCCAAAAAAGGCGCAGAAACAAAAAAATCAGGAAGGCAGGAAGGAATCGGAAATAAAGCCTCGCAGTTATAAGCGGTCTGTCTATCTTCAAAGCTGCGCATTCAAGCGCATAAATGGATTTGTCTAAGTGGACTTCGTCACATATCTTATTAAGCTTTACATACCTAATCATACATGATGGTTTATGGACAGCCTTAAAGAGAGAATAGCCGGGGAAATTGCTCTCTCGGATACGCCTGGCAGCACCATGAAGAAATGGCGCGAACTCTTCGGCATTTCGCAGATAGAGCTTGCCAAGTATCTTAAGATCTCCACTTCAACGATAAGCGATTATGAGGGAAACAGGAGAGCTAGTCCGGGAGTAGGCGTAATAAAGCGGTTTGTAGACGCGCTCTTTACGCTGGATTCGCAGCACGGAGGGGAAGTAGTCAGAAACCTCGAACGTTTCAAGGACGAATCCGGAGCAATGCCAAAGAACCCGTTCTATTTTATAAAGGACTTTACTGCTCCTATAAACGGTGTCGACTTCGCAAGGATGATAGATGCAAAAATAGTGGCCAATCCCGGCTATCTGGATACGATGAAGCTCTTCGGTTATACGCTTCTTGACAGCCTGCGCGTTATCCTTGAAATATCGCCTTCAGAGTATCCCCGCCTGTTTGGCTCCACGAACGAAAGAGCCTTTATCTTTGATCAGGTCAGCACAGGCAGGTCGCCGATGGTCGTGGTAAGAGTAGCTCCGATAAAGCCCAGGCTTGTAGTAATACAGAACCTTGACTCGGTTGACAAGCTGGCAATAAAGATATCGCAGATCGAGCATATACCGCTTCTTACCACGCGGCTTGACGGAGAAGAGATAAAGGCGAGGCTAGGCAACATATGAAGCATATTGCCATGTAGATGCGCGGGGCCATCTTCTTCTTAGCCTTTTCTTTCCTAATCCTTCCATGCCAACTGTCAATATCTACTATAAAAGTGCTGAAGAGTCTGCAGCTCTGGGCCTGCTTGCAGACAAGCTCAAGGCATATCTGGCAAGCGAACTTACCTGTAGCAACATTAAGTTAGATAAGCATGAGATAAGCCTGAGGCTGGTAAAAGTAGACCCGGAAGGGTCGCTCGGCGAGGTAGAATTAGATATAACTGCCCACGCTTTCCCTGAAAGAATAGAGCGTCAGGATGCAATATGCCGCAACACAAAGCGGTACCTGGAAAAAGTTGCGCCATCGCTGGGCGACATCCGCGTGTGGCTGCATCTGTGCCAATTGGGCCACGATGTGCTGGATTCAAAGAGCAAAGATTGAAATACGCGCAGTGATCCATATCACCGTCCTTTCTATCGCATAAATCAGCATATGGGTACTGTTGTTTCCCGCTGCTCCCCGGATTCAAGAAGAGCAGGCATGTCTTCAAATTCATCGATTATCAAGCATGATTTTATTATCTGGCAAGTGCCTGCTCCGGGCATGCCCTCTCCAGCCGTTTACTCGCTATTTGCCTCTAAGCCCTACTTCCACGCGCCGGTCTTCACCAGTTACATAAGCAGCAGTCAATTTTATCCTAAAGAATCTAAACTCTGCTGTTCCAAGATAATTCTCTGGCACATATCTTTTTGTAGGTTCCATGTCTGACTCCGGGAAAACCTTCTTGCAATATAATGTTATTGCATTCTCAATATCATCCTTTTCAACCAAGCTGGCCTTTCCCCTGGCCTGAATGCCTTCAGAAACGCCAATCTCCTGCCTGGAATCAAATATCGAAACTGCCACATCAGCATTTTCCAGGATATTCTTAGAGTGAAGAGCGTCAACAGCCGATAAGAAGTAAATATTGAAATCGTTATCATATACAAATAAGACCGGAGCTACCCACGGTATTCCTCTTTTTGTGCTGGTCCCAACCGCCATATAAGTGCAGTTATCAAGTATCTTCTTGGCTTTCTCCTCGTATGCACCATAATGCCCCTCCATATGCATATATTGAATGTTAAATATTTTAATGCTTCCTTGGGTTTTGCCAGGCAAGGCAGAATCAGGCATAAACAAATTGGCGTCTTAGCTTCGCACAGAAATGTTAAAAAAGTATAGATAAGTAAGAATGCATGGCTAGTGAATTTGTCATAAGGGACTTGCGTTTTGAAGATTTCAATGACCTGGTAAATGCCTACTTTTCCTATTATGAAGAGAGCAAAAGCGATCAGAACCTGGGGATAACACTCTTCAGGAGGAAACCTACTTTGAAGGAAGAAGTCGCATGGTTCAAGGAGATGTATGTCCAAGTGCTAGATGGCAACAGCATAGTGCAGGTTGCAGAAGCAGATGGCGCAGCAGTAGGCTTATGCTCCATAAAAAGACAAAGGCCCGGCAGTGAACTTGACCATACCGGCGTACTTGGCATAGCCATAAAGAAAGCCTACAGGGGGCGCGGCATCGGGCGCGCGCTCATGGAGAGTACGCTGAAAAGATGCAAAGGCACATTCGAGCAGGTAATTTTGGAAGTGTTTGACAGCAATCCGCGCGCGCTGAGCCTGTACAGGAAAATGGGTTTCAAGGGATATGGCAAGATGCCTAAAGCAATAAAGCGCGGCGAAGATTACATAACCTTAAATCTCATGTACCTTCGCTTGTAAAGCAGTCAGAGCTTTCTTTCGTTAAGCAGCATGATATTTATGCCTGAAGGAGTTATCTCATAAGGCACTGTCGCATAGCTGTGGGCAGAGCCGCGCATCTTGACTATCTCGATTGACGGAACCCTGTTGCCCGCCTCAGCTTCTCCGGAATACATTACGAATATGCCATCATAGACGAAGAACTCAGGAAGAAAGACCAGTTTTTCCCTGTCCGGAGCCTCTATTTCCATTGTGAGGAGGGAAGTAACATTGAATCTTCTGAGCACAGAAACAAGATTCATCGAAACTGTCCTATATTCAAAAGGATCCCTTATCAGGAGCTTTATTAATGATACAGAGTCAATTACTACTCTTGTTGCATTATATGTTTCGATAAGCGACTCTATGGCGGTCACGAATTTGCCAAATGTATAAGAGGAGGTCTGGGCTTCCCTTTGCATGTACATGCCTGTCTTGTCAGTACCATAAACAACAAGTTTCTTGTTATCTATAAGCTGCTTCAGGTCGCTTAAGTCTGTGAAGGCGTTTGTGGCGTTCTCTATTATCATTGAAGTGTCTTCTTCAAGGGAAATAAAAATGCCTATTTCCCCCTGCTTTGCATTTCTGTAGAGGAATTCCATGGAGAATAATGTCTTCCCTGATCCGGGTCCTCCTGCGACAACCACGTCATTGCCTTCAGGTATGCCTCCATATAGCATTTTGTCTATACCTGCAATGCCTGTCTCC
Organism: Microcaldota archaeon; assembly: GCA_021803245.1. GTDB lineage: Archaea > Micrarchaeota > Micrarchaeia > Micrarchaeales > CABMGC01 > JAJZND01. Next base: position 5,963 of record JAJZLT010000011.1, on the reverse strand, counting down.
ACCCTCTTTCTCATAAATTACAGCCCGCCTTTATTTATCTAACTAACCCAACAAGTTATATATACCATATAGCTAAAAATTACGGCTGGAAATAACGGGTTACTTTGCATATTTACAAAATCAATCAAATAATTTGCTAAAAATGTATATTATTTATATATCTTAAAGGGTTACAGAATTATCGGATAATCCCCAATTATCCGCAAAATCCGGTGATATAGTTCTATGCAAACTATGGCAAGCCCTGAGAGAAAGTCAATTCCGACTTTTCGAGAACGTTTCGAGCATGCAGCTGAAATCGTAAGAGGTGTTGTATTCGGAGATACAAAGCAGGCTGCGCTTAGAAAGGCATATGCACAGCGTGAAGCAGATATAAAATTCAAACTTAATCCCAGGTTTATCGGCGCCGTGAGCAGGGCCGAGTTCGCAATTCAGAGCAAAGCGACAAGCATGGGGCTAAGCGCAGGAGATCCTGTAGTATCGGGTTTACTGGGATCATTCCAAGAGGCATTCATTAGAAAGGTGTCAGATCATCTTACCAGCAGCATATCTTCTCCAAAGCAGGTCAAAGGCGCGGTCAGGTCGCACGTATTCCAATTCGAGAGGGTTGTTGACAGTGACATAATACCTAGGGTCTGGAGTGTCGAGAGCAAACAGGGCTTAGAGCCCGTAACCACCAGGGTAGATGCAGAAACCAGTTCAAGCAGGATAAATCTATATGATGCCGCCCGCAAGGTAAATGAGGGCGTGGATTCTGCAGCAAGCAGAGGCGCGTTCTTGTCAAAAGCGGTAAGGAAAGCAGCCTGAGTCCTGCTCCGTAAATCTTCGATTGCTTTTCCTTCTTCTATCTTACGGCAGTGTGCGTAAAGTACATATAACCAGTTCTTGCAAGAGAAAGAATGCCATATGGCACATAAAAATACCTCTTCCAGAACCGCATGCGTTAAAATGCGCTTATCTCTTCTAAGTTTTCGCGAACAGAGCCCCTGCGCCAGCTTCGCATAGAATAATGGCATGGAGGTAAGGAGAATCGAACTCCTGTTTACAGAATGTCAATCTGTCGTCCTACCATTAGACTATACCTCCATTTTGCTGCATGCTAAATCCGGATCCTGTATCCGTCGCTTGCAGCAATCGTACGCATAAATATGCTCCTTGCTTCTTTAAGTATCTTCGCTGTCGTCTTATACCTCGCGCTGAAGTGCGTGAGCACGAGCATCCTGACACGCGCGCTTTTTGCCAGCCTTGCAACTTCAACGGATGCAGAGTGCTTTCTTTCTTTTGCAAGCGCAATCTCGCTCTCCTCATACGCGCATTCATGGATTAGAAGATCCGCGTCTCTGGCAGCATTTACGGTATTGCGCACAGGTCTTGTATCGGTTGCGTATACTACTCGTTTTCCCTTCTCTATCCTGCTAACGCTTCTTATCCCCACAATTCTGCCGTTTACATTTATCTTTTTTTTCTTCAGTAATTCGGGAAACATCATGCCTCTGATGCCAAGTTTCCGGCATTTTACTTTGTTGAACTTTATCTTGTCGTTTTCGCTAATCACGTAGCCGCATGTTTTTACTGTGTGATCCAGCTTGAACGCACTTACTGAGAAATCCCTGCCTGAGAAAACCCTCCCGGTCTCTACGCCTTTTATGATTATCCTGTAGTCTATCATCGCATTGTCAAATTTTACCAGGCTGTGCACCACCTTCTCGCTTCCCGCAGGCACAAAGATCTCAAGGTCCTCCCTCCTGTTGTTCAGGGCGAGGCTCCGGACGAGGCCCGCTATTCCTATCACATGGTCTCCATGCACATGGCTTATGAAGATGGCCTTGAGTCTTGATATGTTTATGCCGTACCTGAGCATTTGCATCTGCGTGCCTTCCCCGCAATCAAAGAGATAGAGCGACCCATCGCGCACAACTGCTACTGAAGGCATGCTCCTCTCTCTGGTGGGCGCCGATCCGGAAGTGCCCAGCACTGTTATTTCAAACATTCTCCTTCACCATCTCTATCTTTATTATATTCTTCTTAAAGTCTATCTCCTTTACTATTATTCTGCTGCTTAGCCCGTTTAGCTCATCTTTTGTTGCCCTCTTGTTCCTCCTGAAATAATCTATAAGCTTGTTTATCTCGTCCATATTTTCGAAGATCCTGTTTCCGCATTCAGCAAAATAAGACACCTCCTGTCTTGTCTCCTCAAGAAGCTTCTCCTGTTTTTCTATGCTTGACCTGATCTCATTGAGCCTTCCCTCCATCTCTTCCTGCTCATTCTCTCCTACTGCGGCTCTCTCCTTCTTGTATATGCTATCAAGAAGTTCATTCATTGTAGCGTACTCTATTTTCTCAGCGTCCCTGTACTTCACTATCTCAAAGAGCGAGTAGTCTGTCACAGCGCCATTCGCGGTATACGCTATGGGTTTCGAATGCAGCGCCTTCTCCTTGAGTTCGACAAGGGCATCGAATATTTTTCCTGCTTCTTTGCCGCTGGCCGGACCTGCAGGATTCAGCCCAATGCGCCGCAGCATATCGTCCAAATAAAGCGGGCCTATGTTAATGTATTTCGAGAGCGCTATTATCAGCCTCTCGCCTCCCGAGCTTTCCAGAGAAGCCGCAAGCGATTCCTTGTTTAATGTATTGAAATTGTGCATGCCTGCCTGTACTGGAGGTTCATATTTCCTTCCATTCTTTATGACCCTGTCCCTGTAGGTAAAGATCTTGTAGCACGCTTCTATGGTGCCTTCTGCATTAATCAGCACCATATTCCCTTTTCCGAACATCTCTATAATAAGCTTATGCGAGCCGTGCTCAAGGTCAAACACCAGTATGCGCTCCATGTTGGGTTGTTCCAGGCCGTCAACAAAAGAATTGGTTATCCTCTTCCTGATTGCCATGGCAAAGCCTGTTGCAGCTTCTGCCTGCTCAGCAAATACAGTTGTATTGAAGGTTTTTGCAAGTTTGCAGTATACGCCTGTATTTTTGCCATCCTTGTACAATGAGAGCCTGAAAGAATCTTCCCCAACTTCATAGAACTTCCTTATCCTGCTTCCAGCTACGCTCTCCTTTACCTCGCTAATTATCCTAAATAACTCCAAAGAAGAAAGGTCCCTCACTTATAAGCACCAAGCATTACTTCTTTTTCTTCGCTTCATCCTTTATTATATCGGAAAAGAACCTGGCCTGCGAGTATGCATCATTTGATTTCTCTATGGCTGTGCCTATCTGCACTATGTCCGCTCCGCTCTTTATAACTGTACGTATGGTTTTCTCGTCACGTATGCCTCCTGCCACTATATATGGGACATGTATGGATTTTTTTACCATGGCTATTATTTCGCTTGGAACGGCAGACTGGCCCTGCAGCTGCGGGTTTGACCCTACATCAGTTATTATAAAGCGGTTGCCAAGATACTCGCCTGCCATGGCAAGCGATGCAGCTATCTCTGGTTTCTCCCTCGGCACCAGGTTTACATCGCCAACCCATCCTACTGTACCGCCAGGCGACACCACAATATAGCCAACCGGCATGGGCTCAATGCCAAATTTGCTTATCAACGGCGCAGAGAGCATCTGTGCCTGTGTTATCCAGTAAGGGTTTCTTGCGTTAAGCAGGGACATGAAGTAGACCGCATCAGCATACCTTGTAAGAGTAGCAACATTGCCTGGAAAAAGGACTACAGGAACCTCAACCTTCTCCTTTATTGTCTTTGTCACATAATCAAGCAGCTCCCCCTGCGCCCCTATGCTGCCCCCTATAAGCACTATATCGGCACCTCCTTCTGCAGCGCCAATTGCCGTTTTTACAGCAAGATCAGGTTCAGCATAATCTACCGGATCTATTACCATGAAGAGCAAAGCCTTCTTACTATCCAGCCCTTCATGTATCCTTTTTTCCACTTTGCCAATCCTAATCTGCATCTTATCACATCTTTTTCTCGTGTTTCATGAATCTGTCTACAAGATCCTTGCTTCCTTCAAATATCCCTATTCTAGGGACATATCCAAGCTCCGCCCTTGCCCTGCTTATATCTATTATCCTGTCAGCCATTATAAACCTGAGCTCATCGCTGTCGATTCCCATCCTTTTTGCCATCATCTTGACTACAATGGAACTAAGGTGTCCGCTCGGCTTCTTGACACTCAGTAGTTCAGCAACAAGGCCAAAAAGAGCCTTTTGTGTATGTGTGCCTCCATCCGAGATGTTGCACAAGAAATTTCTCCTGCCGTCATTCTTGTCATTCGCAAGCATCATTGCTCCAACAGCGTCGGTTACATGAACCAACGGCAGCACATTCTCGCCATTCCCCACTATGTACGCTTTTCCATCCTTTATTATCCTGAATATCTTGAAGAATGACTTCTCAAATCCCGGACCATAGATTGCTGCAAGCCTAAGTATGCTGTGCGAGAACGACCCGGCGAATTCCTCTATGGCTTCTTCGGCGAGCTTTTTGCTGAGCCCATACGTATCGGTGGGCTTTAACACTGTATCCTCGTTGATAACACCTTTCCTTTTCTGCCCGTAAACATCAACGCTGCTGGGAAATATGAATTTGCCCACTCCTGACTTTTCGCATGCTGCAAGCAGGTTCCGTGTGCCTTCAACATTTACCTCTATTATCCTCTCCGCACTCTCCTTATACTGGCTCACGATAGCAGCGAAGTGGTAAACCACATCTATGTCTCTTGTAGCATGTTCAAGCGCACCTTCCTGCAGAACATTCCCTAGTACCGGGATACATCCCTGCGGCAGCTTATATATGTCCTCTCTCCTTGAGACAAGCGCCTTCACTATCTTCCCACTTGTGACAAGTTCGCGTGTGACAGCATTTCCCAGCCTGCCTGATGCTCCTGTCACCAATACGCTTTCTCTGCGGTGCTCCTCTTCCTCTCCCGAGGCCATTTTGGCTTTTTTATGCGTGACTGTGCGCTCCATTCATTTTCCTCTTTTATTGTCCTCTTTAAGCAGGTTGCCTACTATGAAGCGCATATAGCCTTCAGAAACATTGTTGGCAGCATAGCCTGCCCAGTCCTTTCCGAAAGGCACGCTCAGGCTCACGCGCGCGCCTCTTTTGAGAGCCTTGTTTACCTTTTTTCTGCTGTAGCCCATGCCAAATTCGAAGATTGCCGACTTTTTGTACTTGCTCCCGTTCTTCAGCATCGGCCAGAGTCTGCTTTCCGGCATATGCGACAATACAGTATTGCCAGCCTTGCCGCAAATGTAATCAATATTCCTATCTCCGGCTTTTTTCCCCACATTTTTCTTAGTGTTCGCCTCCCCGAATATAACTTTTATCGCCTTCGAGTTTCCATATTTCTTTAAGTATTCCACCGCAGAGGCCTCATCGAGCGCTACACCGCAGCCTCTATATTGCTCGATGCTCTGTATCTGCTCCGAAAGCAAGCCATTGAGCTCAAACCAGACAAATACCCCGTATTTCCTTGCGGTTTCCCGTATGGCAAGCTCGTTTTCCTGCTCAAGCTCTGTATCTCCATCATAAGTCAGCTGCTCTAAAGGGACATGGACACTGGCTCTGAGCCCATGCCTCGAAACCTGCCTTATAAGCTCAAGATATGTGGTAGTAACATACTTTGCCTTAGCCTTGTTCTCGGGCTTGTTTGCCAAAAAGGTTATGGAAGCCAGCAGGTTTCTCTTATTGAGCTCCTTGGCCTTTGAAAGCGCGGAACTCATTGTTGTACCGGAGATGTGCTTCTTTACAAGCCTGTAAGCTATGCGTTCCAGCAGGGATTCTTCTTTCAACACATCACACTTATATCTCTATTGGAGCAAAAGGTTTATCAATCGTGGCGTAAAACCCACGCCCTTTATGGGGGGGATATAAGCCACTGCAATGTATATAAGTCCTACTGGCGTAATAACTATGGTCATCTTGAAACAGGCATACAAATTCAGGGCATATCCTTCAAAGGAGCAAAAGGCTGTCCTTAATCGGCAGATGCTTCTCTGT
>JAJZLT010000039.1 GCA_021803245.1 Microcaldota archaeon | reverse complement strand
TAACCATAGGCATGCACAGAGTATTCGGTGCCGCCCTTCGGTTGTATGTATACGTATACATAATTGTTAGCACCGGTAAGCGGCGTGCCGGACATGTCCGTGATTGTGCCATTATTCCATATTTCATAAATTGCTTTGCCTGTATTGGAGCCGCTTTGGAGGTCTGCCGCATACAAGGTTGCAATTACAGGGCCTTGCGGCGTTAGAGGTATGCCCATTACCTGGTTGTAGCCGTTATTTGTGTTTATTATCCCTCCGGATATGCTGAATATCTGAGCCGTATTTTCCGAATCAGTTGTAGCGGTTGTGGAGGATGCAGTTGTACTGCTGCTTTTCGTAATCAAGAAGCGCAGATTTCACAACGAAGCCGTACTCTCCCTCTGTTATGTGGACCTCTCTCACGTGGCGAATAGATGCAAGCCTCTGCGCGACCAAGCGAACATTTGAACTTGGGCCAGGCCTTACAAAGAAGAAACTGCAGCCAAGGCGAATCCTGCCCGGTTTTCTGTACAGCTGCTTCGCTGACGCATTTTTATTCTCTCTCATCCCTACCAACTTTTATTTTAACAACAGCAGGATCAGTCTGCCCAGACTACCCTCCAGACATTCTTCCTTTCCATAACAAACTTCACAGGCCTGCTTTCATAGTTCTCTTCTTTGCACGTATTCTCACTATTCTTATTTCCTCTGATTATCCTTCCCATCATCCCATTCATTATATCACCATTAAGCATAAATGAGGTTTGGGCAGATGTGGTGGGAAAATTGGCATATGCACGGGGTGGTGGTGCGCATGCCGGTCGAGACAGAGCAAAAGACTGCATTATTGTACAGATCCATCATATCCCAAACCCTTGGTATATATTATGGACAAAGTAGTATATAATAGTAATTATATGACTTATATTATATATTTTATATAAGTTATTGGTATTTTGCAATTATAGCAGCTACTTCATCTGCCAATATGTCCTGTGGATGCGTACCATCCAGTACATAATCTGCGTACCTTTTCGTTGGAATAACATATTTCTTTGCCATGGGTATCAGAACCTTATTGTAATATTCCTGGTTTAAATCGTTTCCGGAATTTCTTGCACTCTTCCTCTTTGCCTGAGTGTCGGAATTGATATCTATGTATATGCGTGCATCAAACATCTGCCGTATTGGCTTTCTAGAGAAAAGCAGAAATCCTTCTACCAATATTATTTTTGTGGGTTTTACAAGTTCCTCTTTTACGCATTTTGCTTCCTCTTTGGAGTAGACAGGTATGGTTACCTTCTTGCCATCAACAATCTGTTTCAGTACATAGCTCAGCGACTCGAAGTTTATGCTCTTTGGTGAGTCAAAGTTCCTATATTGCCTGTAGAACGGCATATGTTCCGTATCTTTATAGAAGCTTTCCATGCTTATGTGGGTGACTTCTCCATCTCTCTTACTAAGTGCAGCACATAGCGTAGTTTTCCCTGCACATGGAGGCCCCGCAATACCAATAAGCAAAGGCCTCATAGTTTACCGCCGCTTACAAGTGCAGCAGCTATCTCATTGCGGGTTATAACGGGCTTTGTTAGGTTTATCTTGTTATCTGACCTTACCCCGCATGGCTGAAGTATGCCGGTTCTGGAAACTCTCGCTTCGTATCTGCATCCTTCAATGCACATGCTTCTGTAGCTGCAGGAAACGTTAGGGCACCTGTTTGCCCGGGAATCTTTGACATCTATGACTGCATTGCCTATGCGGTAAACCATCCCGTCATATGGATAGGCATAGCCACTGTATTCATCGGCTGAGGCAGCCAGGCTAGATTTAAGTTTGTCTATTAGAGCATCGTATTCTTTCTGTATAGATTCAGTACGGGACAGAAGAGAGAAGAACTTGATTGTAACACCCCTGTTTTTGGATAACTCTATAAAAGGCCCAAGCTCATCCAATGTCTCTTTGCGCAATACGCAGTTAATGCTTGTCTTTATTCCAGATGCCACTGCGCTGTCTATGCCTCTGAGCACGATGTCAAGGGCATCTATTCCGGTTATTTCCTTAAATGTATCCGGTTTTAGCGTGTGTAGCGACAGATTTATGTTGTCCAATCCCGCTTCGCCAAGCCGCTGGGCGAGGCTTGGAGTGCCTGAGCTGAGCATAGTTCCGTTGGTCGTGAGCTTCACGCTCGTGACTATATCCATGCCCTTAAGCATCTTGACGAATTCCACCAACTCATTGTTCAGCAAGGTAGGCTCCCCGTCTCCTGCAATATGTACTCGCACCTTCTTTCCTGACACGCTTGCAAGATCTTTTATTATTTTTGCAAAACCTTCGTTTGAGAGGGCAGGACCCTGCTCATTTAAGAATAAATCATCGTTGCATCGCGCGCCTGTGGCGTGGTCGAAGATGCAGTTTTCATTGCAGATCCTCTTAGTTGCGCTAATCCCGGCAGGTACGGTCCTGTCCACCCGAATATTTAAGATATCCTTCCTTGAGGTTTTCTCTTCAACTACCTGCAATGGTGCCTGCCTGCTTGAATTTCCCATATATGAGAGATATTGGATAGAAACTTTATAAATTAGCGAAGTTATATAATATATATTATATTTATCTTATAATATGCCTGACGAAAAAACAGAATATTCCACTTACGTAAAAGCAGCTATGGGTGAAGGGAGTGAAGATACTAAAGCTTATGCAGATTTCTGCTTGGGAAAATCGCATGTGCTGATGCCTATCACGTATATATCACCAAACTATTTCTCCCTGCGCTCGCTTGCGTTGGCAGCCTCATTGACCAGGCTTGGAAATAAAGTCTCAATAGTCTTAAATGACAACAACATTTCTTCGCATAAGTCTGTCTTGCAGAACAATGATGCACTATATTATATGGCTAGTGGAAGATATGTCCAGCAAACCATGGATCAGATGATGGAGATAATAAGCATCTTCATGGGCAATCTGAAAGATGTTGAGATAGTTAAGGCTTCGGATATTTGGTTTGGAATAACTGGTGATTATCTCCAGTTTATAGATTTTTACCGTCTGCTGGGGAAATTGCGCATCTACAGTGATGACTTGGGGGATAGAAAATTTGATGAAGCGTATCACATCCTGGAAAAGCCTTTTGATGCCTTCTTATTCCACAATTACGCAAGCCTTGCAAAGTCTGCTTTCGGAAGCCCGCAATATCTGTTATTGGACAACAAAAATCCAGATCCATACAGAAGAGCAGCGGCACTAATTTCAGGAACTGAAAGCGCCAAAAGCGCAAAAGAAAGGATACTTTCGACCCGAATGATACCTGTGCTGCAGCATGACGATGTGTATCCCGGCTGTTACATGGAATTGGGCCAGATAAATAAATTGCTGAATTCTATCGGCGTCAGCAAATCCGATGCCGATGAAATATATAAATTTTTCATAACTCCTGTGTCTAAGCTATTAAAAGGTTTTGGGAAGGTGGTGCCTGAGCCAAAAAAGATCGGAGGAGGCAACGATCTAGGGAAGGATCTGTATACAATATTTTATTCGGCCACAGAGCTTATTAGGGCCAGCCAGGAAAACCGCGAGATGGAGCTGAAGATATCTTCGCCGCTGCAGGCAAATAATGTAAGAAGGCTCCTTTCAAGCAAGAGGATAGTACAGTTGCTGAAGTATTGCGATGGGGAGCATACAATAGCTGAAATAGCAAAGAAGGAAGGCCTGCAGTTAAGCAATACAAGCTTCTACATAAACAAGCTTAGAGAAGCCGGCCTTATCTCTGCAGACAGGCATCCCCGGCTTCTGATAAGCAACATCGTGTTTCCATTGAAAACGTTGATATTATGAATAATACAAGAATGTATCCCGAGCCTGTTGTAGGCCTTTACATTATTTGCGGAAATGAGATAGCATTAGTAAAAAGCCCGAAATGGAAAGGATGGAGGGTTCCGGGAGGTCATGTCGATTACGGGGAGGATATTTTGCATGCAGCAAGTCGGGAAGCAAAAGAGGAGCTTGGCATAGATGTTGTGCCTCTTGGAATGCTGAAAATTGCGCAATCGATAAAGCCTGCGGATCTAAACGGAGAGACACGCCATTTCATCTTCTTCGAGATATTATGCCAGGCGAAGAGCAAAGAGGTAACAATTGACAATAGAGAGATAACTGAATGCAGGTGGGTGCCTCTTCATGAAGCGGAAAAATTCTTCGAGTCAGAGATATCGAAGAAAGTAATAATGGAGTATAACGCAAAAGAGAAGCCAGAATTCATTGAAATTCTTTAAATGTAATTAAATTATGCAAATAAATTCGCATATTTGTACATATTTACCTCTCTAGTGGGAAGAAAAATGGAGCAGATGCACTATTTGCTTGCTTTGTAAAAAGTCCACGTACAGCAGGTATTATCGCTCTCTTTGGTGCCTTTCTGCCCTGCATGCGTTCACTTGCCGAATAGCTCGACCTCCACGAGTATGGATATTAAGTGGCATACTGTGAGGTGCGCTTCCTGTATTATTGATGTCTTCTTCGAGTTTATGCGTATTGTCATATCTGCCTCCTGCGCGAGCCTGCCGCCTGTCTTGCCTGAGAGGCCTATTGTGTATATGCCCTGCTGCTTGGCCTTTCTTACTGCAGCTATGACATTGTTGGAGTTGCCTGAAGTTGAGATCGCCAGGGCAACATCGCCTTCCCTGCCCAGGCCTTCAAGCTGCCTTGCGTAAATCTCTTCAAAGCTGTAATCGTTTGCTATTGCAGTTATATTGGCCACGTTGCCGGTTAGCGCTATTGCAGAGATAGGCAGGCGGTGCTTCGCAGGTATTGCACTGCTTATTTCCTTTTCATTTGGCCTGTCTTCCTTCGGATTCGTATAAAGGCCTATGAACTCGCCCACTATATGCAGCGCGTCTGCAGCAGAGCCGCCATTGCCAAATACTATCAGCTTGTTGCCCTTCCTTATCGCGCCTGAAACCGCTTTAACAGCCGCAAGGACAGCTTCAGGATCTATTGATCTCCTTGCATCAAGGCCCTCGTCTATGTACTCTTCTACCAGTTCCCTGTATTTGCCGTCCATGCATTACAACCTTTTTATTAGAAAGTTCACAGGCTTAAAAGGCTTTCCATGGCTTAGTTTGGATCTTGCGCTTTGGAAACTGTTTGCAGGAAAACTTTCAGCTCTTAGAGGCAGAGGCCTTGACAGATGCATCTACGATGTTTACATGGGGATTAAGCTTGGTCTGGATCATTCGCTGCTGAGGGAATATGTGGAAAGTCGTAACTCATTCTCGTATCCATGCAGGTAAGGGGCGCTTGCTTAAATCCAGGGGATGCCATTTTACAGGTATTTTATTTGGCTGCATGCTAAAGCGATTTGTGCGGAACGAAGCCTTTAATAAAAACAATAGCGTAGAGATTTATTGTGAGCGGATATGGCTACGCGGATAGGGGAGAGCCCTGAATTCGGCAAGACATGGTTCATAGACCTTGACGGCACCATCTTCAAGCATAATGAGTACCTTGACATAAAAGGCGAGGTCCAGCACCCTCTGCCGCATGCTCTGAAATTCCTCAGAAGCATACCAAAGCAGGATACCATAGTCTTTACTACGGGGAGGAAGGAAAAATACCGCGCTTATACCATCAGATGCCTGAAGAAGGCAAATATACGTTTTGGCCATCTTATCATGGGCCTGCCGCGCGGAACCAGGATAATAATAAACGATGAAAAAGAAGATGGAAGGAAGACCGCACTTGGAATAACCGTGGCAAGGAATGGCCGGGTCTCAGGGCACAGGAAGCTCTCCAGGGAATTGTACAGGCTCGTAAGCAGCGGAAAGATATGAAAGCAGGCAAAACCCGGACTCTGCCCCAGTTAAGGCTTTTGCCTATGCATCGTAACATTGCATTTAAGCTTCTGCTTCACGAAGCTATAAAAGCATATAAATCCTTTTTTCTCTACCTTAGATAAGTGTCTGCATGGTCCGACTTAGCATAATCGTCCCTACCAAAGACGAGCGAACTGCGCCTGATGTAATAGGCGAACTCTACAAGGTCTTTGGAAAGGATACCGAAGTTATAGTTGTGGACAAGAGCAATGACACTTTCAGGAAGGAGCTTGAGAAGACGGATGCGCGGATAATAAGGCAGGAATCGGATGGCTACGAGAACGCGCTTATGGAGGGCTTCCGCGAGGCCAGGGGCGATGTAATAGCTACTATAGACGCAGACGGCACCTATTCGGTGCGCGACCTGGAGAAGGTTATAGCCGCCCTCTCTGATGGCGATGCTGATTTCGTAAGCGGGAACAGGTTTGGCCACCTGAAAGAAGGCGCCATGTCTGCCTCGCTTAAGATAGGAAACGGATTCCTTACATGGCTTTACAATGTAATGTACAGGCGCAAGCTGCACGATGCGCTCAGCGGCGTCTTTGCCATGAAGAGGAAGGCATTCGAATCGATAAAGGAAGAGCTTCCTTACAGGGCAGGCACCATCTTCTTTGAGATAGAGATTGCAAGGCGGGGCTGGAGGCTCAAGGACATACCGATAACTTATGCCCCGCGTATGGGCTCTTCTTCGAAGATAGCCAGGGTGAAGCCCATATATGGCCTTGCTATGGCTTTCCACTCGGTAAGGTACGCCAGGGATTACAACCCGCTCCTTATCTTTGGAGGCATAGGCATTATCTTGGTAATAGCCGGCTTGGTGCTCGGAGCATTTGTAATAGGCAATTACCTTGCTACCGGCACGCTAAGCGAGATAGGCAGGGCCCTTATCGCATTCATGCTCATGGTTCTCGGATTCCTCTCCATAATGACCGGGTTCATACTTGACCTGCTGCTGGAAATCTCACGGGACATGCACAGAAAGAGATAGGCTCTGCACTGTCTCCCATCCAGTCAGGTATCATATTGCATGTGGGCATAGAAGAATCCTGTGCTAGCCTGGTTCCTGGGCCAGTACGCAC
>JAJZLT010000028.1 GCA_021803245.1 Microcaldota archaeon | reverse complement strand
CGGGTCTGCAGTCATTATGCCGTTGACGTCAGTCCATATCTGTATCTCTTCTGCGCCTGTTGCTGCGCCTATTATCGAAGCGGTATAGTCGCTCCCGCCTCTTCCCAATGTGGTAATCTCTCCGTTTCTGTCCTTGCCTATATAGCCTGTTATAACCGGAATTATTCCTTTGCCTATTCTTGAGAATTCCCTTTTTATTGCACTGTATGTTTCAGGCAGGATGTCTGCATTCCCGAAATTTGAATCGGTCACCATGCCAAGGTCATAGGCATTATACGCCGCGCACTCCATGCCCTTGCTTCTTATGCATGCGGCAACTATCTTGCTTGACATCCTTTCTCCGAATGATGCAGCTAAGTCAAGAGCGCTTTGGCTAAGCTGTTTTTTTGATGAGATTGAGGAGAAGGCGCTTTCAAGTTCTGAGAAATCTTCGTCAAGCATACTGTCTTCGAGTCTTAATGAATGAAGCACGTTTCTATGGCGGCTTATAACCTTCTGCGCTGCTTCTTTCCAGTCTGAAGATTGAGAGAGTTTTGCTGTCTTGAGCAGTGAGTCGGTGACGCCTCCGAGCGCAGAAACTATTACCACGGGATTTTCCGCCACCTTTGATTTTACGATCTCCGCTACGTTGTTGATTTTTTGCTCGTCTGCAACAGAAGAGCCTCCGAACTTCATTATAATCATTTTAACACGCAGCTTGGGGCACTATCAAATCGCCAATAACAAATATTTAAATTAGATTATCCAATCCTGAAATTGATGTATTTGGGCTTCGGATCCGCGTATAGGTGCAATACGCTGGCAGTATGGCGGTATCATGGTTAACGTTGCACAGGTTGTCTCTGCCATGATAAGGAAGAAGCCTTTCATAGAGGAGGCGCTTGTGAGGGAAATAGTAAACTATGCATACCTGGCAGACATGATCCAGCCTGAAGTGGAGAAGGCGCTGAGGAGGAAGGTTAATAGGTATGCTATTATAATGGCGCTGAGGAGGCTGAAAGACCAGCTTAAGGACAGTTTCGTAGGCAATGCACCTATCCAGCTTAAAAATTCAGAGATAGCCATAATATCGGATGTCTTTGAGGTCACTGTTGCAAAGAGCCCGGATAACATAAAGAAGGTTTCTGAAATATACAGGATTGTTGACTTTTCCAGAGGCGATTTCCTTACAGTAACGCAAGGGCTCTATGAGATTACGCTGATTTCGAATGCAAAATACAAAAATAAGATAGTCAGGGTATTTGGAGAGGGAAATGCGCTCAAGATAATAGGGCACCTGGCTTCGCTGATTGTGAGGATCTCTCCAGAAGAATCAGATTCGCTAGGATTGCTTTACAATCTCACTAAGGCGCTGTCATGGGAGAACATAAACATAGCGGAAGTAGTGTCTACATTCACTGAAGAGATATTCATGATTGACGAGGACGACGCGCCGTATGCTTTCAATGCTATAAAAAGCCTGGTTACAGATAAACCAGCAAATAATGAATGAAGGCAGCAGTACTTTTATTTGCTTAATTTGAGGAGGTAATTAGAATTCCTCTTCCTCGTCCGCAGGAGCTTCCTCTTTTTCAGAAGTTTCAGAAGATGCTGCGCCCTCTCCTTTTTCTATTACCTCTATCTTGCCGTATTTGCCTGTTGAGAGTTGCGGCGTGCCCCTGAATTCTCCGACATAGCCGTTGGAGACCTTTACCTTATCACCGACGTTTATGCTGTTTATGTCATTGCCCCAGAGAGAGATAGCTATACTTCCGGTTTCATCCTTAAGCACCGCGTTTGCCACGTTAAGCCTCTTTCCATACTTCGTTATTACTTCTCTTGGTTCACTTTTCTCAGAGACTACTGCCTCAAGCTCTACGTTTGAAGCACCAGCCTTAAGTTCGCTTATATGCATATATTCACCATACGATAAGTCAGTTAGTATATAGGATACTGAAGACTTAGTAGTAATTCTAATTATCTGCCTGATAAGTTATTTAATCTTTTTGGATACGAAGGCCTTGCCCGTTAAGTCCGGCCTGCTCCTGAAATGTGCCGATTAAGTCACGTTGTTGGCAAAGCCGATGCGGGCACTGGTGCATGGACCTCGTGCTAGCCAAGGGTTGCGGCAAACTCGCTTATGCTTTTGAGCGTGCCTGAAGTCTTTAGTGTATAGAAGCCAATGGGCTTGCCGTTTACCTGCTTGACCATTGAAAATGCTACCGCAGCTCTCTTTTCTGTGCCTCTGTTGGCAGAGATAGCGAATAGAGAAGGCCCATACTGCTTTATGAAGCGAATATTTGCCTCGACTGCGCCAAGCTCACCGATAAAATGCGCTATGCCGTCCCTTATCTGCAGGAAATTTGCGCCGGCATCTATGGGTTCTGAGGACTCTACAAGTATGTACCTTATCTTCCTCTTTGTTATCATTTCATACCACATCGCAGGCTTCCAGCAGGCTTACCATCTTTCTCGCATATGCTTCGTCCGCGCCTATGACCATAGACAGGCTTATGAGCTGCATGCTTGACATCACGTATTCCTTGCTCTTTGAAAGCGTTATTATACCTACATCTGCACCATAGCATCTTGCCTGAGACAGGAACATGCGCGCCCTGGCTATGTTTCTAGGCCTGTAACGGCCCGGCACGGTAAGATCCGAAGCCGTGATGAAGAAAGGGACAGAAGACTCCCGCGCGGCCTCGAAAACCTTCCTGACTATCTCGTTGTCAGGTATGATAAGGCCCGCTATCTCGCTTGACTTTAAGGCCTTCATAAGCTCGCTTGGGTTCTTTGATGCGAGTATGAACCTTGCAGGGCTTGAATGCGGCACAGAATCAAGTATGTTTATCTCTTTTGTAGTAAAGATCTTCCTGTAGCCTAGCCTTTCGGCGAGATTTACAGGTATGCTGTCCGGGTATACTAGATCATAATATCGGAACATGTATCGCATCTATTCGATTTGTTGTTGCGTGGCTTCTGCGGCCTGAGCGGGTTTTTAGCAGAAACAACTGCGACGTGTATGCATAGATTTATATATATTATCAGATATAATTACTAACCAGCATATAAGAACATTTGCTTACCTTCTGGGCTCCTTTTAGGTTTAGCTTAGGTTTAAATATATGTGAATTGAATTGGATATTGAAATATGCAAAGATGATACAAATGGCAGAAAAACCACACCTGAATTTAATTTTTATTGGACACATAGACCACGGAAAGTCTACTACGGTAGGAAGGCTTCTTTACGATACGAAGACTATCTCTGAGCAGGATATGAAGAAGATAAAGGAGGACGTCACAAAATATAACAGGCCTACATTCGAATTTGCATTCGTAATGGATCAGCTGAAGGAGGAGAGGGAACGAGGCATAACAATAGACATAATGCACAGGGACTTCCAGACGCCAAAATACTACTTCACAATAATAGATGCTCCTGGGCACAGGGACTTCGTGAAGAACATGATTACAGGGGCAAGCCAGGCAGACTGCGCAGTGCTGGTCGTCTCGTCGATAGATGGCGTTCAGTCGCAGACAAGGGAACATGCTTACCTGGCCAAGGTACTAGGAATAAACCAGATAATAGTAGGTTTGAACAAGATAGATGCGGCAGGCTATGATAAAGCGAAGTATGAAGATGCCAAGGCCAAGGTTAGCGAGCTGCTGAAGTCCGTAGGATATGACGTTACAAAGATAAATTTTGTCCCGTACTCTGCTCTGCAGGGAGACAATGTGATAACGAAGTCGGAGAAGCTGTCTTGGTATAATGGCCCTACGCTTCTTGCTGCGCTTGATACTTTCGTAGTGCCTCCGAAGCCGACCGATAAGCCTCTCAGGCTTCCGATACAGGACGTATATACAATACAGGGATTCGGAACTGTGCCGGTAGGAAGGGTCGAATCAGGAGTAATGAAGCCTGGAGAAACCGTAGTCATAATGCCGAGCGGAGTCAAGACAGAAGTGAAGAGCATCGAAATGCATAAGCAGGCCCTGCAGAAGGCAGAGCCCGGAGACAATGTCGGCTTCAACGTAAAGGGCGTTGACAAGAAGGACATGAAGAGGGGAGACGTTGTTGGGCCCACAACAAGCCCGCCAACAGTTGCTACGGAGTTTACCGCCCAGATAGTCGTAATTAACCATCCTACTGCAATTGCGCCAGGATACACCCCAGTATTCCACATACATACTGCACAGATTGCAGCGACAATTGTGGAGATTGTGGAGAAGAAGGATCCTAAAACTGGCCAGACACTCCAGAAGAATCCTGAGTTCATAAAGAACGGAGATGTCGCGATAGTCAGGGTGAAGCCAAGCAAGCCAGTTGTAGTTGAGAAGTATAGTGAGTTTGCCCACCTTGGCAGGTTTGCAATAAGGGACATGGGGCAGACAGTAGCGGCAGGCGTAGTGCTTGATGTTGTGAAGAGGGCTTAAAGGCGATTCCATACCAGTTGCAAGGATAAAATTGATAAGCAGGAGCAAGGATGCGGTGAGGGACATAACCCGGCAGATTGTTGAGATTGCAAAAACATTGGGAATTAAATATAAAGGCCCGATACCGCTGCCTACCAAAAGGCTCAATATCTCTACAAGGAAAACTCCTTGCGGAGACGGCTCGCACACTTACGAACACTGGGAGATGCGCATACATAAATGGGTTGTTGAGATAGACGGCAATGAGGCTGCGCTCAGGCAGGTTATGCGAATCTCTGTGCCTGACACAGTGCAGATAGAAATGACGCTCTCCTGATTTGTACTTGAGGGCTGCTTGCTTCTTCTGTTACAGACGCATATTTTTGCGTTAACTATTAATATATTACCTGCCCAATAAGTGTGATTCGAGTGGAACTCAATGAAGCAGGCCTTATAGAAAAGGAGCTGACTGTAAGAAATTTAAGGCTTAGCAAGGAAGTGCTTGAGACCAAGCGCTCCGCCATAAGGTGGCTTGCTCTCTCCATGGGCATAATAAATCCTGGAGAATCGAGGCTGGGATCGCTTGCGGTGCTTGATGCGATGGTCTATTTTCAATTCATAAGGAAGCATGATCCAAGCGTGAAGGAGATGACCGAGTATATAAACGCGAGCTGGGAGAAGATAAACGAAAAGACTCTCAGGTACCATCTGCTAAGGATGAAGAAAACCGGATTGATAGAAAACAGCAGAGGGCGTTTTTACTTTAGGCCTCCAGGGTACGGAGACAGATTCGACCCTTCAGTATGGTCCAAGGCGGTCTTTGAGTCGTTTTACAAGGAAGTTTCAGACAAGATAGGACAGGTTATAGGAGACATGAAGGGCAAGAATGCATTAAATAGCAGGATATAGAAAGGAGGTAGAATGAATAGGGAAGCATATTTATTGATATCCATATTCGTAATTGCAATAGTTGCAATGGTGGCATACCGCGAAATTTATAGCAACCCAAGCCTGGATATAAGTGTTGGGTTCAGCTCCGGCAACGTGACGGTCTATCCACTTGAGAAGGTATCCCTGCCCGTCTTGATAAAAGATTATAAAGGCACTTTGAAGGACTTGAGCGTTGGCATATATGTGAACGGCCAGCTGACTTACACTTACAACGTTTCTATGCCGGCAGGGCGCGAGGAGCTTATAAATTATACTTACATGCCAAAAGTAAATGGCGAATATAGGATCAGTGCTATAGCAGATCCAGGCAACCTCTACAATATAGCTGATAGAAAAAATGCCAGCAGTTCTGTTACAATTAGCGTGCTTAATGTTACTGCTTCGGCCCCATACTCAAATCTTCCAGTAAATGCCATTTCGGAGAGCTATGAAAATGTAAGCGGAGGGGCAGTAGGATATGTTGTTTCTTCCTACCTGGCGCAGAGTTATCTCTTGAACCAGTTCTCACTCTCCAATATACGGCAATTCAACAACTTTATGTCAGCATTGCTTAACCTCACGGGAGTCTACGAATTGCATTACTCTGTAGCAAGCGCATCATATGCAAACGGCACGGATATTGCTTCAGTATGGATGTATGGCTATCCGCAGGCGGTAACGCCGCTCATAGGTGAAGCTGCAAGCGAGGTGAATGCAAACTACAGGAGCATAGAAGTAGGCGGGGAGAATGTAACCTTTATCGGGCTTGGCAGCGGGGCGGGAGCGTGTGAATTCTACCAGGGGGGCTGGATAAAGATAGTAGGATACGACAATTACATGAACTGCACAGATGTGCTTTCAGTGAATAACGGCGCGCCCATTAATACAGGCATAGATGTTGCGCAGCCGTCAAACACTATGCTGTTAGGCAGATACAATACTCTATTCAGCAACGGGAGCGCAAGCTCAGGGATATTATTTGAGAGGAACAGGGAATTTGGATATCTTGGCGTCTGGAATGATTCCCCATTTAATAGGGTGTGCAATGGCGCCGAAAGTTACACAGGTAATGTGTATTACTGCACGGCCGCCGTCTCTCCTGTATTCGGCTTCTCCAGCAATTTCTCACTTTTCATGACCAGCTCGCAGAGAGGCAGTTATAACGTCAGCGCGCTTTACTTCGCGAATACATTGTTGGCTGCAAATGAAATGAATTACAGCATAGGTCTGCTCAAGAATATGAGCTTTCCGGGGACCTCATTTAAGTTCATTCAGGGGGGCAAAACTAACTGCAATTTTTACGGAATCTTCGGATGCTCGGTAGTGGGATATGGTAACGGTACAATAGGGCTGCTGCTTACTAACAATTTCAACCAGTCGGTAAGAATAGGCAGCGTCGGATGCTACCTTGATCCGCCGTATGATTATGCGCGAGTAGGAAAGAATGTTTCAATATCGGGTTCTCTGAACGTTTCTGCAGGTTGCTATGACAACGGAGCGCTTATTGGTGGATATCCAAGTGGGCTTGCAGTTAACCTGACAGTTAATTATACTTTGAATAAAAGATCTTTAATTGCCAACGGCACCGCGTATATCGTATAAGCGGATGGCTGCGATGAGAGAGACGATGCAGGACATTTTTTCCCTATTTCTAAGCAGATTCGGAAAGTTCACTAAGATACAGGAACTCTCGTTTGATTCGCTGCGCGGAGGAAGGAACTGCCTCATACTTG
>JAJZLT010000012.1 GCA_021803245.1 Microcaldota archaeon | reverse complement strand
CTATCGTAGCTGGCTTCTCCTCGCTCAGGGTAATCATACTTCTCTTCGGGATCTCATCTCTAGTTTCAACGGCCTTCGCCTATTATGTTATAATAGAGCCCAATATTTCTGTGAAGAAGGAGGAGGTAGGAAAGCATCTTGTCAACATCTTCTCCCTGCTTTCATATCCGTTAAGATTTGTAAGGCTTCCGGAGCCTAAGAAAGTGCTTGGGATAGCAAGAAACCTGCATCTGTCAAAACGCATGCAAAGCACGTTCGTGCTTCTCTGCATATCCTGGCTTATATTCAACATAGGCATGAGCATGGTCAATGCGGAGTATCCTGCCTCGCTCAATGTACACGGGGTTGCAGAGTCGGGCGTCTTCATGGTAATACTGGTAGCCATGATTCTCCAGACAGTCTTTTTCTACTATGTCCAGAGGATGATCAACAAGGATAAGCTTGAGCATACAATGGTCGGAATGATTGCAGTGCGGGGCATTTCCTATGTGATGATAGCCTTGAGCTTCCTAATTATAGGAATCTGGTTCTTTGCAGCAAACATGGTCCTATACGCGCTCTTCGCAGGCCTATCCTACCCCCTATATTACACTGCGTCATATTCCATACTCTTCAAGTCCATAGGCGACAGGGGCAGGGGAAATGCACTTGGCATATATAACGGGATAGGATGGGTCGGTTACCTGGCCGGCGCAATCTTCGCAGGTGTAATTCTTGTAGAGGGATTCACTCTCTTCTATATAACTGCAGCGCTTCTGATATTCGCAAGCATATATCCCCTTAAGGCGATACTGAATCCTAACAAGCATACCATTCCTGGGCAGCCTCAGCACGCATCCGTAATATCGAACCCTGCGCACACGCTCTAAAGATGGCAAACTAAGGGGAAGCAGAGATACTTAAATATATTCCAATATATGTAGTGTATAAGCCTCTGTAGCTCAGTGGTAGAGCGCGTCCTTGGTAAGGACGAGGTCGCGAGTTCAATCCTCGCCGGAGGCTATGCACCACCAGCATAGATAAATGCTGCTGTAATTTCTGGAATAAGCTTTAAACCAGTGCATCCAAACTATTTATTTTTAAAAGTGAGCTGAACTTCAGGAAGTTCCACTATTCAAAGAAATCTGCCAGTCTTTAAATACGAAAAGGCCACTAATAATGTAGTGGTGGTGGAAATGTTCTCTGGGAAGAGGGGCTGAATAGGACGGTGAAGCAGCCTGATGCGGCCCAGTGAGGGCAATAAATATATAATAAGCCATCGCGGGCCGCAATTGTTTATTTTATGCGCTGGCTACGAAAGCAATAAATAGCAACCCATCATAAATTATAAAATCAGGGGTAGGAAATGACCATTTCGAGGCCGGCGCCTTTATATAACAACAAAATACATTTTTTTGAGAATTATGCGCGCGGTCCGCGAATGCTGACCAACGCGGAGCGCGCATCGATCAATAAGCTAAAAAAAGAGATAGCTAGGCTGGACCCCACGGGATTATTGCTTGTCAAAAATATCTTCCCTAATTTCAAGGCATCGATGCCTTTCGGCATTGCTTCCGGTGCAGCCTACGGCGGAAGATTTCTTGGCATGTATAAAGAACTAGGCTACGGTTTCCTAACGCAGAAGACAGTAAGGGACAGGGAATGGGAAGCAAATCCCATGCCGCATTCATTTTATCTCAGCAAAGGCAGCTTCGGGAAAGGATTTGTGACAAGCAGCAAGCCTACGGAAATGATGGCCAATTCATTTGGGATGCATTGTCTGGGCCCTAAGGTCTGGGAGCCTGAACTTGCCGCTTTCAAAGGAGAAAACCGCAGTGTGCCTCTCATCATAAGCGGGGTAATAACCCAGGCAAGGTCCCACGATGAGATAATAGGGCAATATGTGGAGATAGGCAAAAAAGCAGAAAAGATAGGCGCAGATGCATACGAAATCAATATCTCCTGCCCCAACGAAATGGCAGGAAACTCAAAGGATATACAGGACGACGCTGCATTTACCGGAGAGATATTGGAGGAGCTTACACGCAAGCTTGGCATACCAATACTTGTCAAGATAGGGCACAGAGAAAATCTTGAAACGTTTGCACTTGTTGTCGCTCCGCTTCTGAGCGGAAGGGGAGGCATTGTCGCAATAAATTCAAAGCCAGCGGCAGTGAGGAACAGGAACGGGTCGTATGCATTCGGAAGCAGCAGGCCGAAGGCGGGCATTTCTTATAAGCCACTAAAACCATATGCAAAAGACGCGCTTAAGCAGTTGCTGAAGGTAAGGAAGGAGACAGGTTATAATTTCAAGATCTTCAGTGTTGGCGGAGTAGTTACTCCGGGAGATGTCCTGGAAAGGCTCAGGATGGGTGCAGATGCAGTCGAATCTGCCGCAGCGGCCGTTTCAAGGCCAACGTTTGCGCTTGAAGTTAAAAAGCGCCTATTGCAAAGCATCTCAAAGGAATAAGGCAAATGTTACCAGTATTCTCTCAATTCCTTTACGCTAATATGCCTGTCTTTGAATGCAGCTGCAAGCGCCTTCGCAAGCCTAAAGTTGAGCACCATAGGTATATTCAAGTCAGCTGCGGTTCTCCTCACAGAATAATCAGTGCTTCGCAGGTCATCCTGAGTCACGAGCATGCCCACCTTTCCCTCTCTCATAGCGTCAATCGCCTCTTCAGCGGACTTTACTTCTCCATCTCCTGCTTCGGCACCTTTCAAAGTCATCAGATCAAAATCAGAGAGGCTCTCCGAGCAATCTTCCGCGTCCTTTCTCCCCGGATTTCCATAAAGCAGGATTGCCTTTCCGGGAATCCTGTTCGGGCTTATCGAGAGCCAGCTCTTAAGCAGCGCATCGTTCAGGCCGGTTCCCATCGACGCTGCTTCACCTGTGCTTCTCATCTCAGGCCCGAGAAGAGGGTACGCGCCTTTTATCTGGCTCCATGAAAATTGCGCTGATTTTGCTGCATAGGATTTATGGTCCGGCTCGTAGAATCCGTCCCAATCGAACCTTCCGGTAATGCCCTTCACACCGTAGTCGACCATGTTTATCCCTACCGATTTCGAGCTGAATGGCATTGACCTGCTGGCTCTAAGGTTCAGTTCTATTATATAAGGGTCGCCATCCTTGACCAGGAACTGTATATTGAAAGGACCCCTTATCTCCATTTCGCGTGCAAGAGAGAGCGCAGCCTCATTCATCTTCTTCTTCACGCTTTTTTCATGGAAGAAAGGAGTTATTATTGTAGAATCACCGCTGTGCACCCCTGCCTCTTCGATATGCTGCATGCCGATCCCTATCACATTTTTTCCATCGCTTGCGCAGTCCATCTCCGCTTCTATGCTAGAGTCGAAATATTTGGATATCACTACCGGATACCTGCGTGAGACAACCGCAGCTCTCTTCATGAATCTCTCAAATTCCTCGGGGCTGTTGGCTACTTTCATTGCAGCTCCGCTAAGTATATAGCTGGGCCTTATCAGGACCGGGAAGCCCACCTCGTCTATGAACCTTTTTATTTCAGAGATGGATTTGGCGCTTGTCCACTTGGGCTGCTTTATTCCGAGCCTGTCAACGATGGTTGCAAATCTGTCCCTGTCTTCGGCACCGCCGATGCTCTTGGCGCTGCTTCCAAACAGCTTTGCTCCGCCGTTTTCCAGTTCTTCAGCTATATTATTCCCTATCTGGCCTGACGCGAAAATTGCTATCCTGCTGAACTTCATTTTCCTATAAATGCTGAGTATGCTCTCACTGCTAAGCTCCTCGAAATAGAGCTCTGAGGCAGAGTCCCAGTCGGTAGAGACGGTCTCAGGGTTGCAATTCATCAGCGCTATCGAATCAAAGTGCTTCCTCGCACTCTCTACCAGGGAGATGGCGCTCCAGTCAAATTCAACGCTGACGCCTATCCTGAAGCATCCCGCGCCGATGACAAGCAGGCGGTTTTCTTTTTCCACACTTTTCTTGTCGTCTGCCAGGCCATT
Organism: Microcaldota archaeon; assembly: GCA_021803245.1. GTDB lineage: Archaea > Micrarchaeota > Micrarchaeia > Micrarchaeales > CABMGC01 > JAJZND01. The sequence goes on along the minus strand of JAJZLT010000012.1, from coordinate 3,814 downwards.
ATACGTAGCGTAGAGGTAATTGGTCTTGGCCGGCCATTCCCCTGCCAGCGTGTCTATCTGCTTTATGAATGGCTCAATATGCTTCTCCCTGCTTTCCAGCTGATGATCCGAGAAACCAAGCTTCTTCATCTCAGTGTATTTCTCCCTTCCGGGTTCAACCTCTTTCATATACGCTTCATACGCTTCAACCATGTTCTTTATCTTGCCCAGGAAGAAGCGGTCTACATGGATTATCTCAAAGAGCTCCTCAAGCGGGTATCCCTCCCTGAACCACCTGGCTGCATAAAGGAACCAGTACGGGTGCCTTTCCTTAAGCGCAGCCGCAATTTCATCCTTTTTCATATCTGAATTATACACGCTTCCGCAGGTTAACCCTGGTTCACCTATGTCCAGCATGCGTATCGACTTCTGGAATGCTTCTTCAAAATTCCTGCCTATTCCCATCACCTCGCCTATGCTCTTCATCTCGGTTCCTATGGAAGCCGATGCCATTTCAAACTTCTCCAGATCCCATCTCGGCATCTTTATCGTTATGTAATCCAGGCTTGGCTCAAAGAAGGCAGTAGTAACCTTTGATACGCTGTTCTTTACTTCATGCAGCTTATATCCAAGCGCAAGCTTTGCGCTTACATATGCGAGCGGGTAGCCTGTTGCCTTGCTTGCCAGAGCGCTTGACCTCGACATGCGCGGATTTGTCTCAATGACATAGAACCTGTAGCCCTCAGGATCCAGTGCAAATTGGACATTGCACTCCCCGACTAGATTTATGCATTCAGCAACCTTTATGGCTGCGCTCCTCATCTCCTGGTACTCGCGGTTGTCAAGCGTCTGCGCAGGCGTCACTACAACCGATTCACCGGTATGCACTCCCATCGGATCAAGATTCTCTATGCAGGCTGTAACTGCACAGTTGCCAAGCGAATCTCTTACTACCTCATATTCAATCTCCTTCCAGCCGCGCAGGTGCTTCTCAATGAGCACCTCCTTGGTTTTGCTCTGCGCGAATGCCTTATCAAGGCCTTTTATCAATTCATCCTCATTCCAGGCAATTATCGATCCCCTTCCGCCCAGGTTGAAGCTCACTCTGAGTATCACCGGGTATTCCAAAGTCTTTGCTATCTTGATTGCACTTTCTATATCCATTGCATTAACGCTTGGAGGAGTTTCCAGCCCTATCCTTTCCATAGCTTTCTTGAATTCAGCCCTGCTTAGCGCCTTCTCTATGCCTTCTAATTGAGTCCCAAGCACTTTAACATTATATTTTTCAAGCACGCCTCTCGCGTGCAGATCTACCCCTGCATTGAGTGCGCTCTGGCCCCCAAAACCGAGGAAGATGCCATCCGGCCTCTCCTCCTCTATGACTCTCTCAATATATTCGGGAACCAATGGGATCATGTATATCCTGTCAGCCATTATATGGCTTGTCTGGACCGTTGCAACATTCGGGTTTACGAGTACCGTCTCTATTCCTTCTTCCTTCAGTGCCTTCAGTGCCTGGCTTCCACTGTAGTCAAATTCCGCTGCCTCAGCTATCTTTATTGCTCCCGAGCCTATTACCAGCACCTTCCTATATTCCATCCCTGACCATCTTCTCGAATTCGCTGAATATGAAGTGCGTATCATTTGTCCCAGGCATGGATTCAGGGTGGAACTGCACGCTTAATAGCTTATCCTGCCTCATGCCTTCAACTACCATGTCGTCAGGGCTGACAAGCCACGGCTCTCTCCCTGCAGGCATATCCTGTACATAGCAGGCATAGCCGTGGTTGTGCGTTGTTATATACCCCCTCCCTGTCTTCATGTCTACCACTGCTTTGTTTACCGCCCTATGCCCATACTTCATCTTTGTTATTCTGCCTCCAAGCGCCGCTATGCTAAGCTGATGACCAAGGCAGATTCCAAGCACAGGCAGCTTGTATTCAAGCATTGCAGCAAGGCTGTTCGATTCCGCCTTCATTGCATTCGGATTGCCTGGCCCGTTGCTGTATACAACACCGACTGGGTCATAGCCCATTATCTCGTCTGCTGTGCAGTCATGCGGCAGCCTGGCAAGCGTGTATCCGCTTTTTAATAAGTTCCTAAGTATCCCGTGCTTGACACCCAGATCCACAAGCACTATCGTCTTCTTGCTCCTTCCTCTGTAAACTACGGCTTTTTTTATGGAAACTGATCCGATGAGTCCGGTGTTTGTATCATATTTCCTGGAAAGGTCCATAAAGGGGTCCTCAATCCTGCCTGCGTTTGAAATCACACAGCTTAGCACGCCACCTTCCCTTATCCTCTTTGTAAGTTCGCGCGTATCAATGCCTGAGATTCCAGGAATTCCTTCATTCTGCATCCATTCATCAAGCGTTCGCTTTCCATTCCATCTCCTGCCCGAAGTCGCCTCGCTTACCACAATTCCCTCTGTTTTTATGCCTTCAGATTCAAAATTTTCAAGTATCCCGTTCTCAGATACCATATCAGGTATGCCATAATTTCCTATGAGCGGGTGGGTGAAGATGAGCACCTGCCCTTTGTACGAGGGGTCTGTCATGCTTTCAGGATAGCCATTCATCGATGTAGAGAAGACGAGCTCTCCGTATCTGTGCGTACTTGCGCCAAAACCTGTGCCTTCTATCACTGTGCCGTCTTCTAGATAGAGGTATGCTCGATTCTCAGACATGCAAAACATCACCGATGGAAAAGCAGATCTCTAGCAGGGCTTGGTAAAAGCTCGCCAAGCATGTAAACACTTGCATAAGCATACTTCTAAAAGAATATAAATCCCACGCTTTCAATCGTGAATCTGCTTTCAAGATGGTCAATAGCATGGCAAAGACAGAGCAAAAATACCCTAAATCAGAGGAAGGGCGGCTAGTCAAATTTCTCGCCACCGACGGCCTCGTCCTGGCAGGCTTCTTCGTGCAGGCGCGGAAAAGCAAAGGCTGCATGGTTTTCGTGCATGGCATGACAAGCAGTTTCTATTCAGGAACCCTCTCATTTGCACTTGCGGACAGTTTAAAAAAGGAGGGCTATTCCACATTTATTATAAACACCCGCGGCCACGATATAGAAAGCTGGGGAAAGAAGTTTAGGAATGGAAAGGCGGAGAGCATAAGGATTGGCACCCGATACGAGAGATTTGAGGATTCAAAGTGCGACATAGGCGGTGCAATAAAGTTCCTGGAGAGCGAGGGCTGCTCCAGGATAATCCTCTGCGGCCACAGCACAGGCTGCCAGAAGATTTTGTACTATCAGCTAAAAGCGCGCAATCCGTGCGTCTCTGCAATGATTTTTCTCGCTCCCGGAGACGATCATAACGTAGCAAAAAATAAGTACGGGAAAAGGATGCATGGGATGATACTGAAGGCCTACAAGTCTTCAAGGCATAAGATTATAGATCAGGATGAAATCGGATTCTCAGCCGAAAGATTCCTCTCAATCGCAGATCCGGAAAGGGCAGAAGCCAGGCTCTTCAATTTTGATGGCGAATTAAAGGAATTCGGAAGCATCCGGCTGCCCGCCTTTGTTGCTCTAGGTGAAAAAGACGAGTGGTCCATTAAATCACCTGATGAATGCAGCGATATATTAAAAATGAAGACAGGATCTTCAAGTTTCAAATGTGTTATTGTAGATGGCGCAGATCATTCATTCCACTTCCACGAAGAAATCCTGTGCAGAGAGATTTCCAGGTGGCTGAAGGGATTATCAATCGTGGCGTAAAACCCACGCCGTTCACGGGTGGGATATAAGCCACTGCAACCTTTAAATATCTTTTTGGCATAATACCAACTATTCGCAGAGGGAAACCTCGCAACGAACACATCATGAA
>JAJZLT010000033.1 GCA_021803245.1 Microcaldota archaeon | reverse complement strand
CGATGCGTGCGCTGTGTGCATGCAAGGCTATAATAGCCGCTTAGTCTAATGCCACCTAAAACAGAAGAGAGGCTACGGCACACCACACAATTTCATATCCTTCTTGCGAAGAGGGTTATTTCCTGCCTGTTGGACGGGAGCACACGGCAGAATTGTATTTTGAAATCGCCTTCCAAGATTCGCTTTGTGATGGAAAGATATTTGTCTGCATTTTTAGTTATGCACTTTACCGTCATTATCAAGAGGCAATCTTTGGCGAAGCAATCTTTAAGCTCGAGCACGCTCCTTGCAGACTCTGCTGCCTCGATGTTCATGTCGTTTACCACAATGCAGGCCTTGCCAGGTATTCCCAAGCTATGCAGCTTAGTCGTTCCTGATTTTATGTGGAGGATAATCGGATTCTCCGATTTCAGCAGCGTCTCTCCTGCGTCTATGCCTTCTATTGCCTCCTTTACAGCAACACCACGCTCGCCCAGTTTCCTGTAATTCAGATCTGCAGGGTCTATAGCCAGAACCTTAAAACCTTCATCATAGAGAACCTTGCTCCAGCCGCCTGGCGCTGCGCCCATGTCAATTGCCATGCCTCTCTTACCGCCTATATCGAATTCGTCAAGAGCTTCGCGCAGTTTGAGCTCGGCCCTGCTTATCCCGGAGTAAGCTTTCAGGTAATGGCGCTCCGGATTCAGGAAGGGCTTCATTAGTCCTTCTACAAGGGAATAGCCGGAGTAGCACTTCATATTTATCAGCACCGAGTATGCAATGGCCGCGGGTTTCTCCATGTTTATTTTAATACCTTCATTTTCCAGCCTGCTACCTACCATTACCTCCACGTCCTTGGCAGAGTATCCGCGCTTGGAGTTTACATCGTAGCATTCGTATTTCATTGGTACATCCACATCTATCGCAAGCTTATTTACCGATGATTCTATTTCGTAAAGATATCCCTCGCTGCTCAGCTCTATTGCATCGCAGACCTCGAATATGCTGTATATGAAGATAAGATTTGCCTCCTTTGCCTTTTCGACAAGACCGCGCCCGGCTTCTATTATAAAGACATTGTTAAAATTGTCCAGTATTTTAAAGGCGGAGAGCGACCTGAGCTCAGTAAGCCTGCTTTTCCTGAAGATGTAGCTTGTGAAGACAAAGTATTTGGACATCTTCAGTACCTGCTTCTGAGAAAACCTGCGAGTGCTTTTCCTCTATCAGTTAAAGTAAGATGCTCCTTTTTTGCCAGCAGCCCGGAGCTGCTTGAGACCAGTATTCCTGCACTCAGCATATAGCTTATATCCTCTTCGATCGCAAGCCTGTCTTTTGTACCAGCAGCTTCGCCTATAAGTCTCTCCTTTCCCATGCTTCCGGAGCTTAGCTTAAGCAGCACCTCTTCGGCAGAGCCTGATGCATTTCTTATTGCTATTTCGTTGCCACTATCAAGTGTTATGCTTTCGCCGAAAGTGTCTCCCAGCTTTTGCCACCTGCCAAGCTTGTTTATTAAAGAAGAATAAGAGCCCGTAATCTTCTTCTCCTCTTCCACGCCTCTTGAATGCCTATCGCAAAGATATACTTTCATCCCATTGCTAAGATTTATGAAAACGCGGCCGAGCCTGCAGTCCATGCTTGCGTAGTAGCATAGGTCACATCCGGTCAATGCATATTTAATAACGGATTTAACGCCTGCGTATGGTATTGCACCTTGTCTGAGCTTCGGCACTCCCATCACCCGGTAAGTGTAGCCGCATGTTGAGCATGTTGAAAATACATACCAGCCAAAGAGATGGTCTTCTTCGGCACTTACCTTGACCAGTATGGGAGGAACTGTGGGGCGGTGAGTTGTCAGGTCAAGGCTTGGATTCTGTACATAATATGCCTGCTGCTCCGTGTCCCTTAGGCAGAAAGGGCAGAGCTTTATTATCTTCTCGAAGGGCCTCATCTCTATTTCCATAGCCTCTGAAAATATTGGCAAGTTATCACTAAGACAAGCTGCTATGCATTGACATTCTCCTGCACTTGAAAAGCACGGATTTCGGAATAGATTTCATGACGGCCATATATTTATTGCGTCATCCGAGTTTATATGTATGTGGCTGTGGGCTTATATCCTTCCTCTTAGTGGCATGGATTTTACGAACGCATTATATAAAGATACGTTTCAATATAAACTTATATCGATGATTATGATGAATAACCGCACCATATTGTATGCTGCAATTTCCGCGCTTGCTGTAGGCTTGGCCGCATTTATGCTTTACGGCCATGCGAGCGGGAACGGAGCGGGGTTCAGGAGCAATGCAGCATATGTTACAACATCTATAACGCCTTCGCACACCGGCAGCTCCTCTCAGGTGCTCTTTTCAAGCACCCCGTATTTTCAGTATGCCTACCTGATCTCTGGCAGCAACCTTTCCCAGGAGGCAAAGGCCGCGCTTACCGGATTCAACATGACCTCTGATTTCCTTTCAAACGGAACTGAAGAGATAAGGGTAGCCATACAGGGAAGCGGCCAAAATCAGACTATACTGCTTGATTCTGGCTATAAGCTGTATATCGTAGAAACTACATTCAGTGATGACAGCTACGGCTTTGACGCTTCATTAGGCGATGATGGTCTTGTTATGGTAAACCAGACAGGTTATGTGGTATAGGCAGAGACCGGCTAGCTTAAAATTAATGTCTACTGAGACAGAGAAGCAGAAAAAAGTAAAGAATAAAAAGAGAAAAAGGGAGAAAAGAAAAGTGAAGGACCTACCAGATCCTTCCCATGCTTTCCATCCTTAGAGTAGGGCCATGCCTCTCCTCTTGGCGCTTTTCGCCGAATTTTGCCTTGACACCAGTAACGACAGACATCACGCGTATCTGATCTGTCAGCTCAGGCACCATTCTTGCGCCGAAGATTACATTGGCATTTCCCTCCAGGCCTTCTGTTATCCCATTTCCTATTGCAGTTGCCTCGCTTATTGTGAGATTCGATCCGCCTTCGACGTGAATCAGCGCGCCCTTTGCACCGTCATAGTCAACAGTAAGCAACGGATGCGTCCTTGTAGATTTTATTGCCTGCTGCACACGATCGGAACCATATCCTGCGCCTATGCTTATCACTGCAGTGCCTGTGTTCCTTACAATGTTGGCAAGGTCGGCAAAGTCAAGGTTTATCAGGCTTGGAAGCGTGATTGTGTCGGCTATGCCTTTTACTGCATTTCCGGTAACATTGTCCACAAGTTCGAACGCTTTTTCTATAGGAAGGTTCGGTACATATGAGAGCAGCTTGTCGTTCTCAACCACTATGACTGAATCAGCCTGCTTGTTGAGCTGCTCGATGCCCCATTCGGCCTTCTGCTTCCTGCTCCTCTCGAGCCCGAATGGATATGTCACTGTGGCTATTACAGTCGCGCCCATTTCCTTCGCTACCTGCGCCACTATTGGCGCAGCGCCAGTTCCTGTGCCACCGCCCATTCCGGCTGCTATGAAAACGAGGTTGTAACCCTGAAGCGAAGCTTCTATCTCTGATTTGCTCATCTCTGCCGCTTTTGCAGCGACTTCTGGAAAGCCTCCTGCACCAAGACCGCGCGTCATTTCCTTTCCCAGCAGGATCTTCTTATTTGCGTGTATTATATTCAGATGGCCTATATCTGTGTTCATGGCTATCGTGTCTGCGCTCTTTATGCCATTGGAGTGCAGCCTGTTTACAAGGTTGCTTCCCTGGCCTCCAACACCAACAACCGCCACCTTAGGTGCGAATGCATCGTAATCGAAGCTATCGGCCATTTAGATCATCTCTATATCCGCGTAAGTAGAAGACTTCTTTCTCTCTTCAAACTTGCCCAGTATACTTGAGCCGCTTACTCCGGTAACTATAGCCACTATTTCGAGCTGGCCTTCGTATCCAGGTATTATCCTTGCGCCCCACTTCACATTCGCCTTTGGATCCATGCGCTCTGTTATAAGCTCGCCTGCTTTTATCGCGTCTCCAAGCGTCAAGTCCGATGCTCCGGATATGTGTATAAGTGCGCCCTTGGCATTCTCGAAATCAACATCAAGCAGCTTGTTCTTTACAACTGCCTCTGCTGCAGATGTCACTTTGTCATTGCCCTTGCCAGTTCCTACCGAGATGAAACCAACATCGCCGCTGCCCATTATCGATCTTACATCGGCAAAATCGATGTTTATCAGGCTTGGCTGCGTTATGGTCCAGACCAAGCCGCCTATTGCCTTTGCCAGTATGTCATCCGCAACCGCAAAGGCTTCATTCATTGGCAGATTCGGCACAAGCTTTACCAGCCTGTTGTTGTCAAGTATTATTACGCTGTCGCTGTACTTCCTCAGCTTCTGTATACCTTCCTCTGCCTTGACCTTCCTGACTCTTTCCAGATCGAAAGGATACGTTACCATTGAAACTACAATAGCGCCCTGCTCCTTCGCTATCTGTGCTACTACAGGTATTGCGCCTGTTCCGCTGCCTCCTCCCATTCCTGCGCAGAGGAAGACAAGTTGTGCGCCATAAAGTATCTCTTCAAGTGCCTGCCTGTCCACTTCTGCGGCTTTGGCACCCACTTCCGGGTCTCCTCCTGCGCCAAGACCGCGCGTTATGCTCTTGCCTATCAAGACCTTCTTTATTCTGTCATCTAGCATCTTGAAATGCTGCACATCAGTATTCACTGCCACAAGCTCCGTGCCTTTCACGCCCACCTTTGTGAGTCTGTTTACGGTGTTGTTTCCTCCACCGCCGACGCCGACTGTCACAATCTTTATCTGTGGACTGAAGTTGGTGCTGTTGTCCGAAGCTTGGCTAGTTTTCCCTAACAATTCGCTTGTAAAATCTACCATTTGATCGCCTGTGTATCCTATTTATAGCTATATTTAAATACTTTTTGTCAGGTTTTATTATAGTGGAATTCTTATACTTAAGTATTAATTTATATACTAAAGTATACATTGAATAGATTATGATATTTAAACCCGATTTCGGCCTGAGCCTGACATCATTCTCCCTGGACTGTCACTTTTGTCTTCTTCTGCGATGCGTAGAGCTCCATTATCTCCTTGGTTGTTGTCGAGTCCTCTGGCTTCTTGTCCTCCCTTACTCCGTCGCTTGTTATCCTGGGAAACCTGAGTGCGAAGCCTGTTTCGTTGCTGCCGGACTCCTCCCGGCCACACGTGTGCATTGGAGAGCGTGTTATCTCGTCTGCGCGCACAGTGACCACATACTCGGGATCCACCCAGAAATCAGGTTCTATCAGGGAATCTACACGCGCCGGCTTATTCTTGACCTTCGACTTGCTAAGCAGTTTCTTGAACGACTTCATCTGCTCCTCGGTGAAGCCCGTCCCTATCTTTGTTATTGTTTCGAAGACGTCTCTCCTCTCATTGTAGACTGCCGCAAGCAGGCCTCCGAACTCGAATTCTGCCCTCGAACCTTTTCCAAGATAGTAACCGACTATCGTTAGATCTATAGTGTCTGAAAGCTCTCCCTTGTAGCTTCTCTTCAGCTTTATCCAGCTGAACTTCCTTGCGCCTGCTATGTATGGCGCGTCGAGATCCTTGGCTACTATTCCCTCGAGGCCATCGCCCACTTCCTTTTCGAAATAAACGTCAAGCTCCCCGGGTGTATTAACGATTATCCTGTCTGACGGCCTTATCAGACCATTCTTGCTGAGCAAAGATTCTAGAAGCCTGCGCCGCTCGTCCATCGGCATGCCAAGGCAGTCCTTTCCATTCACCAGCATTACGTCATATGCGAAGAGATGAAGAGGCATCTCAATGCTCTTCGCTTCTATATCGTGCTTCCTCTTTCTCTGTATGGTTTCCTGGAACGGCCTGAACTCGCCGGTAGCTTCATTGAATGCTATTGCCTCGCCGTCCAGTATGGCTTCTTCGGCATGAATTTCAGAGAGCGCAGCCTTCGCTATCTCGGGAAACATCTCCGTAAGACGCTCGAGGTTCCTGGAGAAGATCTCAACCTTTTTATTCTTACGGTCTATATGGACCTGCGCCCGCAGCCCGTCGTACTTGGCCTCGACAGCGCATCTGCCGCGCATGCGCTTGAGGATCTCTTCGGATGTGGGAAGGCGCTCTGCCAGAGCAGGGCGCACAGGGCTGAAGAGCGAGACCTTTACTGATTTTATACCTTCCATGCCTTCATTTGCGAGGATCTCGCCTATTCTCCCGAGGTCGCCACAGATGTTGTATGCATTCTCCAGAGCCTGCTTTCCTGACCTCTCGCCTGTAGCGTAAAGCGAGAGCGCCTCCAGTATAGTTGCATCACCTGCACCAAGGCGCAGTGTGCCAAGCGCGAGCCTTATGATATATCTTGAACTCAGTGATGAGGATCCTGCAAGAAGATTCACAAGCTGCTTGATCTTGTCTTCCTGACTGCCGGAGCCGGATGTCTTTGCAATCTTGAGCATTGCCTGAAAAACGTCGTCCACCCCGTACTTTCTCTCCTCGATGCGCCTGAGCCTGCTCTTCTCTCTGAATTCTTCTGCTGTTGCTCCTAGGTCGCCTGTTTTGTGAAAGCTTGCCACAACCTCTTCCTTGCTGAAGCCCGAAGCGTAGGCTATCGCTTGCTCTGCAAGCTTTTCTGCTATGCCAAGCTGTATGCCTGCAAACGGAGGCCCCATTGCACCCTGTGTCATGTAGATGAGCGGCTTCATCTCTTTTTTTTCGGCCTTCCCGAGCAGCTCGCGGAGTATCTCCACCATAGCCAGCCTTGATGACGTGTCTTCAAGTCTCTCGTAATAGATTGCCGCTTCTTCGAAAAGCATCTAATGCCCCTTTATGTCTTTAGATTATGAAAAGTTATTTAGTTATTCTTTCTATATACTAATGACTTGACACAGGTAAATATGATGGCGTCTGGTGAAATAGTAACTGGAATAGATGCCCTTTTAAAATATATTAATGAACATGGAGAGACAGGTGGGGCTTCACTTGCAATGGCCCTTGGAATAAGCGAGAAGACTGTAGAGGATTGGGCAAACATACTTGAAAAAGCCAACATGATTAAGATTACATACAAAGTCGGCAAGATGTATGTATCTCCGCGCCAGATGTCCAAGGAGGACATGAACGCGGAAAAATCTAAGATAGAGGTACAGCGCACCACGCTTGAGAATGACGCTAAGCGTCAGCTCTCTGCAATGCAACAGCTCGAGGGGAAGCTCCAGGAATTCAACAAATCCATAAACAATATAGAGCAAGTATTTAACAGGAGCACCGGAAAGGAGGTAAAAAACGGCCTTGAGAGGATAAAAAGAGTAGATGAAGAAGTGAAGTCGAAGTTCAATTCGATCAGGCAGAGCAAGGAAGCGATAGAGAAGATGGAAGAGGAGCTGAACGGCAAGCTCGAGACTCTAGACAACAGGATAAATGCGACTCCGGTGGGGATAGAGCAGCAGTACAATGAGGCGAAAAAGATAATACAGGAGATGACTGGCGCAATAACGGATTCTGAGAAACAGGTAAAGGATATACTTAATAGATTCGAAGCCGAGAGCAGGGAGCAGAAAGACAGGATATACGAAGTAGCAAAGATGATAAAGAGCCAGAGGAAGGAGCTCCAGGAGCTGGTCTCGGAGCAGGGCAGATATTTCTCAGGCTACCAGAAGGATTATCAAGAGTACACCAAAAGGGCAGGCGAGATAAAGAATGCCATTGTAAAGGAGAAGCAGGCTCTCTCCCATGATCTTTCCGATAACAAGAACAGCATAACTGCGATGTACAATGCCGCTGCTGAAGAATTTAATAAAATCAATGAGACTATCGGGCAGGAACGCACAAAGTTTGGCGAACTGGGCAAATTCATGGAACAGATAAACGACTTGAAAAAAGAGATAGATGAGATAGCGAAGGAGAAGGAGGCTGTGGAGAAAGCGCTGAATGAGATACTAGTGGAGGCTGGAGCGATAAGCTCCATCGCCGGAGGCGACCTTGGCAAGAAACAGGATGCGATAAGCTCAGTAAAGAAAAAATCATCCGATACATCGCAAAAGATAAAGGACATCTTTAGCAAGACAGATAGAGTAAAGGAGGGCGTAGATAATATTTCTAAATAGAGATTCGTGAGGCTTGATGACAAGTATAGTAAATGAATATGAATCTTATGAACTTGAGGCTCACGGACTCAAGATAAGCGTAAGAATAGGGGATGAAGGAGGTTTTGTACCGCTCTACGAAGTTACTGTCCCAGGGCTTGGAGAAGCCACAAAGGTGCTTTTGCTCTCCCTTAGGCCGGAGCTCCTGAATCTTGTGCCGATAGATCCAACCAGGGTGCAGGATCGGGAGTATCTTGACGAGCTGACAGTCAAGTACTCAGAAGCCTGCCATATCATAATAGACAAGTACCTTCCTGGCACGTCTCCTGAAACCAAAAGCGTGCTGATAGCATATCTTATAAACCTGATGCTTGGACTTGGCGAACTCGAAGCTCCGGTAGCTGACGACAAACTTGAGGAGATAGCAGTAAACGGCTCGAAGTTTCCGGTATGGGTCTTCCACAAGAAATGGGGATGGTGCAAGACAAACATAATGATGGGCGACGAAAATTCCATTTACGAGGACTCGGAGCAGATAGGCAGGAGAGTGGGCAGGGAGATAACCAATCTTTCGCCGCTTATGGACGCGGAGCTTCCTGACGGCTCCAGGGTAAATGCAACGCTCTTCCCGGTTTCTCAGAGCGGCAACACACTCACCATAAGAAAATTCTCGAAGAATCCATGGACCATGCCCGCGCTAGTATCAGCCAAATCGATCTCGAAGGACCTTGCCGGCCTGCTCTGGCTCTGTATACAGAACGAGATAAGCATGCTGATATCAGGTGGTACAGCTAGCGGAAAGACCAGCTTTCTAAATGCGATGAGCATTTTCATGCCACCCGACAGGAGGGTTATCTCTGTAGAGGAGACTAGGGAGCTTACGCTTCCTGAATTCATGCAGTGGGTGCCAATGCTAACAAGGCAGGCAAATCCTGAAGGCAAGGGCGCCATAGGCCTTTATGATTTGATGATAAATGCACTTAGGCAGAGGCCTGATATTATGCTTGTTGGAGAAATTAGAACGAAGGCCGATGCTGAAACGCTCTTCGAGGCAATACACACAGGCCACGCAGTATATGGCACAGTACACGCGGACAACGCAGAAGATACTATGATAAGGATGACTAATCCTCCGATAGCAATACCAAAGATAATGATGAACTCCATAGGAGGTGTTGTCTCTCTTTTCAGGCATAGGAGACTTGGAATAAGGCGTATGCTCGAGTTTGCAGAAGTAACAGGAGCAGGAGAAGCGAATGTGATAAGCAGGTGGAACCTTAGAAATGATACATTCGTGAAGGTCAGCGAGCTCTCCAGGCTCGCGGAGATAATCTCGCTTTATGGAGGTTATACAAGAAGTGAGATAGACCAGGATGTAGATGAGAAGGGCCAGGTTATTGACTGGATGATAAAGAACAAAATCTTTGACGTTACTTCATGCGGACTGGTTGTGGCCAACTATTACAGGCATCAAGACAAGATGATGCAGATCGTACATGACAATGCACCTTACTCTGCGGATCTGCTCGCTGCGGTGAAATGATGGCTGAAGAAGAACTTACCTATGAAAATGCAGTGAAGATAATAGAGGAGATAGAAGGAGCCAATCAGAAGGATGCAGATGCAAGCATAGAGATAAGCAACATAATAAACAGCAAGCCGCTTGTAGTGAGTTACGACTACAAAGAAGCAAGCAGAATCGCTGATCTCCTCCCGCCAGTGCAACATGAGGGTTATGCTGAAGCATATGCGCGCAAAGCTGCAGGGCCAGGCGACGAAGGAGTAAGCAAGAAAGGCGGCGCATTTATGCGCAGGGATATGGAGAAGGCGCAGGGGGAGCTGCATGGCATATTCGGGGGACTCATGAAGAAGAATAGGAAAGAGCATGTTGAAGAAGCCGTGCCTGCGGAGGACAACAGTAATATCATGATCGGGCTTTCTTACCAGGACCAGATTTCAGAACTCGAGCAGATAATGTCCGGTTTAGACGAAAATGTGTTCGAAGGGGAGCATAAGGCAATAATAAAGGAGGAAGTGCTTGGGCTGAAGAAATATGCAAAGAAGGAACGCAGGCCTGTTGACAAAGCCGAGGCAGAGTTGATTGCAATAAGAAACAAGCGCCTCGACGAGGCAATTAGCAAACTCAAGGCGAAAAAGGTTATATAGGCTTTGTTGTAATGATTAATGCAAGTTGATCTGATGGGAGATGGCGATAAGCAGCAGGGTAGTTCGCAGGCTACAGCCGCAACACAGAAGGCAGACCAGGCAACACAGAACGCTGGACCTGTGAAGAAGAGGGGATTCTCGCTCTTCAGACGCAAGCCAAAGCAGGCTTACGGCAAAACAGGCATAACGCCACTCAATGCTACGCTGCAGAAACAGACCGCGATACAGCAGGCAGCAATGCCAAAGAATGCTTCTGCAAAACCGCCAGCCCAGCTTAAGAAGCAAGGAAAGATGCCACCCGGAAAAAGGCCAGGATATATAGAGAAAATAGTGAATAAGCAGAAAGACTATGAGCTGCTCCTTAAAGAAGCGGGCATAAAGAAGAGCCCGTACGATTTTGTAAAAGGCACAATGATCAAGGCGATAGTTCTGACAGCAGTGATCGCGTTCGCCATAGCATTTATACTGTATTATGTCAGGCCTGTCTTCGCGGTCTTCGGTCTTGTGCTTTCTATAGCATTTTACCAGATGCTTTTCAATAACTTCCTCAATTACCCTAAAGCCAGACTCGGCCAGAACGGCAAGCTCGTGGAGAGGGACATACTCTTTGCAGGCAGGGACCTGGTGATAAGCTTAAGATCAGGCATGCCTCTCTTCAACGCAATGAGCGCGGTAAGCACAGGCTATGGGGCTGCAAGCAGGGAATTCGGAAAGGTCATCGAACTGGTTCAGCTGGGCATGCCTATAGAACAGGCAATGGATGAGGTCAGCTCAAAAAGCAGGTCAAAGACCTTCAAGCGGATAATGCTGCAGGCAAGCGTGAGCATAAAATCAGGCGCGGAAGTGACTGATGCAATACAGTCTGTTGTGGAGGAGGTGAACCAGGAGCGGGTGATAGAGCTGAGGAGATACGGGCAGAGGCTGAATGCGCTTGCCATGTTTTACATGCTTTTCGGGGTGATCTTCCCCAGCATGGGACTTGCAGTCGCAACAATACTTACCACCTTCATAAGCATATTCACGATAAATTTCACAGTGCTTCTTGCGGCACTCGCAGGGATAGCATTCATGCAGATAATATTCCTTAATATAATGAGGACTTCACGCCCTGTCTTCGCCGGCTAATGTTGATGTTATGAGGATAAGCTTTGAGAAACTGGTTTCGAGGAGCCTTGTAAGGTTCCTGTCTAGGGAGCTTGACCTGGCAGGCGTCAAGACCACCGTAAACAACCTGATCGGAATTGCAGTGATTGGAGGCATAGCCACATTTATAGCTGTTGCAGTGATTGTCTTTGCACTAATCAAGCTAAACGCCGGCATTGCAGTTCTGGCAGGCATCTTCTCTGCGGCAATCTTGGAATTCGCGATCTACAGCATTCTTGAGCTGAAGATAGAGCAGAGGAAGAATTTTGTAGAGGGCATTTTGCCGGAATACCTGCAGCTTACCTCTGCCAATATAAGGAGCGGAATGGCGATAGACAAGGCCATGGTCTCTGCCACGAGGCCTGAATTCAAGTACTTCTCTGATGACGTGGTTCAGATAAGCAAGCAGCTTTATACCGGTGAGACATTCCAGAATTCGCTAATCTCATTAGGTAACAATTACAGGTCCGTGCAGCTGCGGCATACGGTAAGGATGATCAACGAATCGATGAGGTACGGCGGCGGTATGACCGATATGCTGAATGACATAGCAAAGGACATAAGGAACCAGCAGACGATACAGAAGGAGATATCCGGCCAGCTCTTTATGTACACGATCTTCATCTCATTCGCTGCAATAATAGGAGCGCCTGCGCTTTATGCGCTGACTGACAAGATGATAGCTATAACAGACAACGTATGGGCAGGGATATTGCAGCAGAATCCGGGAGGTCTGCCCTCCACAGGGGTCAGCTTTCTCAAGCCCAGCCCTCCGAAGGTTACGCAAGGCGAATACAATGATTTTGCGATACTGGCGATACTGATAATCTCTGCTTTAGGGTCTTTCATTGTTTCTGTGATAATGAACGGGTCCATCATAAGAGGCATAAGATATCTGCCTATCTTCCTTCTGATAGGATTTACTGTCTTCTTTATTACAGGCTTTGTGATAAGCTCTATCTTCAACGGCATCGCGCCTGGAACCTAAAGGCAGATGCCGCTCCTGTTATCTTGAGCTTTGTTTTGACTGAAGCCTGGCCATTTTCTTTCCGGGCATCTTGGATGAATATGCCGGATTATATGATAGTTCTTCTATGGTTAATTCCCAAAAAGTGCTTGCCGCAGCTCTTTTCTGTAATGCAGCCAGGTGCACATAACTATAACTGCGCATCTCCATGCGCATAGAAGAATTCTTATTTAAAGCGGATTTGCGCCGCTCCTTACCCTATTCCGAAAGTGGTGTTTGTCCAGATCTCTGTTTTCATCGTCCCTTTCTGACCGGCAACTATTATGGGCAGGCTTGAGACCTGGACTGATGTGGCAGACTGGCCCTGCGGACTCTTGCCTATTGTTATGTTAAGGCCGCCGTTCA
Source organism: Microcaldota archaeon (assembly GCA_021803245.1). GTDB lineage: Archaea > Micrarchaeota > Micrarchaeia > Micrarchaeales > CABMGC01 > JAJZND01. The sequence continues at coordinate 27,640 of JAJZLT010000033.1, read as the reverse complement.
GCGCTATATATATGTAATAATCGTAAGCTATCCCGAGAATCGGCTTTGTCGCTTGATAGTCGTGACTTGACATAGCTTCGAGCGTTTCAATCTTGCCTGATGAAAGCCCCGATCCCTGGCCTACTCCGAGGCCTACACTTACATTCTGCCAGGTGGAAGTCTTCGTAGGCTGAACAAGATCCTGCCAGTTCGCACTGCCTGTGGAAAGGAGCTTTGAATCAAGCTGCTGAAGCTCGTTCTGCATGCTGCCGGTGTTGTCGCCGTTGGCTATTGCGAACTGGTTGCTTATGCTCAGCCACACGCTCGTCAGCACCAGTATTGCAACTATAAATATGAAGAGCGCAAAGATTATGTCGAATGACCAGAACTGGGCCTTCATCTTATCACACCCAGGGGCATGCTTGCCGACTCCGATTGCGGAATCCCGCCGAGATAAATCCTGTACAGCTGAGTCTTATTCAGCGTGTAGTTATATGTCTGCAGGTCTGCTATCGAGCCATTCATGCTCAGGTACGGCTCGCCTTTCAAATAGCCGATATTGCAGCCTATTCCCATGTAATTGGTATTGGGGTTTGACTCGTCCTGGCTTGTGCCAGTCTGGTTCAGCGTATTCAAGTACATATTCACTATTCCAGTATTTGCGCCTCCCCTTGAAAGCGTGACTGCCACAAAAGACCATGCGTCTAGAGGCACATGCAGTGTGGAAGTATAGTTGTGCCTTGTAGATGCCTGGTAGTTGTAGACGCTCTCTGCCAATGTGCCGTTGGAATTGATGAAGAAGGAGAGCGTTGAGCCGGGAGAGCCCTCAGAGTATATAGTCTCTGATGAGCCGGATGGAGCGTATTCAAAAGGATAGACCCATGCAGCAATGGTGAAGTTGGATTTTGAATTCAGGAAACGGTGCGGCGAAGCAGTATACGATGTAATGCAGCTCATGTAGCCGTTGAAGTTCATGCCGCCCTTGCTTAAGGAATAGACGAATTGTGGAGTAGATGCGTATGTTTCAGTGTATACTGCACCATAGGAAGTTGCATTATCGTGTCCGGAGCTGTAGTCGGTAGTGTTTCCGTCGAGAAGCCACCAGCCTGAAAGCTGCGCGTTGCTTATGGGAAGGCCCGCTATGCCTCCTTTGTATATGGTATAGACCTGGCTGCTGGAGAGCGCCTTTCCGTATAACTGCACATTTGAGAGGGTATCATTGGCATAGCTATCGCTGTCTGACGGCCCGCCGAATGCGAGGACACTGCTGGTTGTTGGTATTATGCCGTTATATTCGTAGGAGCAGTATGGGTATCCGTTGACATAGTTCTGCACAACGGAGCCGTTGAAGGTAAAGCCTACAAAGTACAGTTTATGTGGAATGAGCGGGTAAGGAGAGGATGTGCAGCTTTCCGAAGAGCTTATATAACCTGAGAATTCCCCGGGGATGTCGTTAGATCCAAATTGGCCTATTGACATGCCGTATGAGCCCTCTTTCTGCAGTATGGCAGTTATGGCTCCGGGAGGGTAGTTAAGATTTGGCGTAACCCAGGCGAAGGCGCTCATCTGGCTTGACGGAGAGATTGATAATGCATTGGATACCTGTATATAATTTACTGAAGACAAGTTAGCCGCGAGTATTGAGGATGAATTGAGGTTCAGTGGGGTTAGGCTGGTTTTCGAAAACTGGAGACCGCCGTAGATTGTCGCATTGTATTCTTCAGGACCATAGTCTTCTGCGTCGCCATCGAGAGGATACCATGCAAGAAGCGCGCCCTTTTCGGGAAGATCCGAGATGCCCATATTGTAAAGATCCTCGAGCTGTGCCTCAGTCAGGGTTGAAGAAACATACACCTGCATATTTGCTATTGATCCATTGAAGAATGAATTGAGCGATCCGGCCCTGCCTATATCCTCGTAGTTTGCAGGGTTGGATGACGAAAACGAGCTTTCAGCGACCGAGCCGGCAGGCTGGCCGTTTATGAAAGCATTGATCGAGTAGTAGCTTGGGGAAGGTGAAAATTCTATTGCAAGATCGTACCAACGGCCAGGCTCAATGGCTATGGACGAAGGTATGGACGCGCATCCGCCAGGATACTGCACATAGATGGTGTTATAGGATACCCCCGCACCGATGCCTACGCCTGCAGTGTTGCCATTGTCAAACATAGTCGCACCTGTTGCGCAGGAAGACTGGGATGTGCTTAGCTTAGCGGCATTGAACCATAATGCGAATGTGTATGGCACGCTTGATGACAAGCTTATAGGTGCAGCGATGTAGCTATCTTTTCCGTTGAATGTTGCCGTGTAAGCCGGATAGCTCCATGATGCATTAGTCGAAGTAAATTGGCGGGTGCTGTTGCTTGCAAAGTTAAACATCTCTCTGCCCTGTCCCTGATTCATCGGAAGCCATGTTAAAAGATGTGATACCTCCTGGCCGTTGAACAGGGTCGCCCGCACATTGGCAATTCCGCTCTGCACCCCCTGGTTTACGAAAGCTGAAACTGTGCCAGTGTATCCTGTGGCGCCTACAGTGAAAGGCGTAAGGTTCGAATTTAAATATCCCATGGAGGTTGAGAATGCGACCTTTGCATTCTGCACCGGAGCGCCATATATCGTGCTTACCCTGGCAGTCACTTCCCCTGTTGTAGGAAAGACTATCGCACCATTGGCATAGCCATTGTTATCATATATGCTGTAATCATTGAAATCTCCGGAAAGTGGCCACCAGCCTGCCAGATACTGCGTTGAAGAAGGTGCAGCCGCTATCCCGCCTGCATAAAGTGAAGCGCCGTTTAGTGTAGTGCTATATAGCTGCATGTTTGCGATAAGGCCATTGAAACCAGGCGATCCTATAGTTCCGATGCCGTTGGAAGAACCAAAGAGGCATGGAACAGGAGAATTCTCTTCCACACCGCTTATGTCTACATAGCAGGCCGTGCCAGTGTCTATGGAAACCAGGTCATACCATGTACCAGGGTAGAACTGCAGACTGTTGTATACTGCTGAGCCGGGGAATGCGCAGCTTAGCATGTTACCGGTATCGACAGAGCATGATTCCAGGCCGGGCAGGTTGTAGATTTGCTTGCCGGCATCTGATTCATTGTAATATACCCAGGCAGAGAGCGTGAAGACAGGCGTGCTTACGCCAGCTATCTGTGGTATTATTATCTGCGAGCTGCCGTCAAATTCTGCCACATTTGTGCTCTGTACGCTTAGGTTCAGGACATCGCCTGACGTGCCTAATGCTGCAGTGCATGGCGTGTCTATGCAGATCAGCCCATATGAATTATAAATCTGCACATAATTCCCGCTTAGGCCGGAGCTGGGCGCAAGCACTGACTTTGCGTCGCTATATGCCAGCACTGTAACTTTCTGCTTTGCCAGATATGCATTAACAGTAACTATCCCAGTGTCTGTGACGTTTATGCCGCCTATGGTTATGCCGCTGATCCCGTATATGGGAATATTTGCCTGATATCCATTGCCTGCAGCGACTGCACTGTCTATCTGCTGCGCTATCTCCTGCGCTATCGACTGAACCTGCGAATAGGTCTGCTGGTTCACTACCAGTACCCGTTGGTTTGCTATGACCGCGAAGATGAAGATGAAGACCGCGAGTACGAATGAAAAGACGAGCATGAATTCAAGTGAGATCTGCAGTTTCATTCAAACACTTGTTTCAGCGCATTACACCTCAGGCAGCATATATACGCACGGTATGCTGAGGTCTGAAGGGCAGTTCTGCTGGTAAGTCACATTGACGAGATAAGTTCCTGCTGCGGAGAGGCCGCCCAGATTGCCGCTGACATTCAGTGGCGTGTAAGATGTTACATAGCTAAGCCCCACAGGAGATCTTACGAGGAAGATAATCTCATGCCCGATGCCATCTGCTGCAGTACCTATTTCTATGCCGGCCACACCCTGGGGCACTTCTATCTGCACAAGCTCCTTCGCAGGATAGCCCTCTCCGCCTATTACAGTGGCTATTGTAGATAATTTGTTGGCTGCTTGCTGAGCCTCTATTGATGAAAGGGATGAATTGGTATTCGAAAGCTGTATGAACGCTATTATGACAAGCGGTAAAAGTATTGCCAAGCCAAAAGACATGGTTATAAGCAATTCAAAACTTGACTGAAGCCTGCGGTTGCTGTTTTTAGCGTACATCCATAACTCACTCTGCATCTTCTTCAGGCACATTTTCACGCTTATGTGACATGTATATTATCTCTTTTCTGTTCCTTATGATGCCGTATGCTTTATTTATGGCATCGTTTAAAACCCTTTCCATTGAGTAGCCTGCAGTAGATATCGAAACTGCGCCTCTTTCGGTAAGGAAGATCCGCAGTTTTACCTCGTAGTTCTTGTCTTTAAGCCTTTTTACATTGGCTGAAACGCCTGTGGTTTGTATCTTATGGAACCTGTTTAGCTTCTCCATCAGCGCACTAAGGTTCTCCTTTATATCTTCCTCGTACTCCTTGGTATAGCTGTCAAGTCCAGAAAGGGTTATTCTATTCTCCCTGCTTGAGGATTCTTTTGCAATGACCTCGAAAACATCCTTAACGGTAACCACACCTATGGGCTTGCTATCTCCAACCACCATTAGCGAAGAAACTTTGTTCTCCACAAAACTCCTTATCGCATCGTCTATGCTGGCATCCTTGCTTATTGTATAGATATTCCTGTTAGAAGCTTCTCCAACACTGATATTCGGCTGAACAGAAGATCTGGGCGTGATAACCCTCCGGCGGGACTGCATTAGATACTTCATTATATCTTTATACGTCAGGATGCCGCTTGCACCCTTCTTTGACATTACGATCAAACGCTTAACCCTATTCTTGTCCATGGCAGCTTTCGCCTGGCTCAGGTTCGCATCTTCATTTATGGCAAGTATCGGAGTCGACATTATCTCCTGCACCTTGTAATCCGAGATGAGATGCAGTGAAAGCATGGCCTTGAGCAGCGAATTCCTGTGGACTATGCCTTTTATCTTGCCTTCCTCGCGATACGCTAACGCCTTTGAACCTGACTCATAGAAATCTATTATCGCCTTGTCTATAGAGGTTGAGCTGTCGAGCACAGGAGCCTTCTTCGCAAATTTCGAAATGGATTCCCGCTTTCCGATGTCGAGGTTCTTTTTTGCCTGTATCGATCTCTCATCAACTATCCCGAAATAATCCTTCCCGTTTAGCACCACGACTGCACCATACTTGCTTACTTTCTCAATCGCCTTTGTAAGAGGTGATTTTGAGTCGAAAAATTCTGTGCCTGAGACAAACTCCTTTGGTATTGGCTGGAAAGCTAGTTTCATAGGTATAACCCCAAATTCTAATAGCTAGAAGGGTTTATGCATTTATATTTATTTGCTAAGAGATAAGGTTAAATGCAACCATACTGAGAGAAGCACTGCGCCAGGATGGCAGATCGGCTATGCGCCCGCCTGCAGAGCGGGATAGAGGGGTTCGACTCCCTTCCCTGGCTCTCCCAGTACTGGGAAGCATGCAATAGGTAACGAACAGAGGCGCATCTGAATTTGCAGGCAGCGCCCAATGGCGGTGCCAGCTGGAGCGGTATTCCCGTGGCAGTCTGCGAAACTGCGCACTGACATTTTGCATCCGGGCCGTGTACAATGAAAACATTTATAGGCATGGAGTGTTTATAGATATTCAAGCTTATTTTGTATCTTTAATGCAGAGGATATTCTGATGACCTGGAGAAGGATAGCTTTTCTGACACTTTTTGGAGTTACAGCCTCGCTTGGACTGCTGCGTTTGCTTAGCGGCAGGGCCATCATTGCAGCATGGATTATCCTTGCACTTCTGGCATTTCTTGATCTGGTCTATGCGCTCCTCGAGTCCTTCCGGATGGCAGTTGGCATCGACAATTACCAGGAGGAGATATTCTACGATAAGCTTGTTGATTCGGTAAGCTTCGGTGCGATAACTGACATGGTGCTGTTGATGCTTGTCGCGGGCTTCCTGCTTCTGGAACTGAGCCCCGTATGGGCAATTCTGGCCAGCGCAGTACTCATATTTATAGCGTACATGCTCCCGAAGAAAGAAATAGATTTTGAGGAAGCTTATAAAAAAAAAGAAATTAAATAAAAGTGAATATTTCACAGAAGTCCGGGTCTAGCTGCTTAGTAATATTTTCAGCAGCTCAATTCCTTTTATCGTTCCTATGCTGCCCCCCGTTCCTATCGACTCGTCAAACTGCAATTCCGGATCGGCTTTCCTCCCCTTCTGCCTTATCATCAACGGCACCGGATCTGCAGAATGTCCTTTGAGGGAGCAGGGCGTTGCATGGTCTGCAGTGACGCAGAGATCAGCATCTATTCCCTCAACAGTGCTAAAGAAGTTTGCGTCTATCTCCTCTAAGATCTTTTTCTTGAGCAACGCGTTGCCGTCATGCCCCGGCTCATCGGGCCCTTTTATGTGTACGTAAATAAAATCGTACAAACTTTCATTTTCCAATACCAAACGAGCCATCTCGGCGTACCTTTCCCTTCTATCCTTTATCTGTCTTAGCATTATGGGCTCCATGCCGAGCAGCTTCGAGATTCCTATCTCAACCGGCATCTCTGCCACAAATGCAAAGCTCTGCCCGAACTTCTCTTTTAGAGGCTTGACTTTAGGAAGGCCCACTCCGGCATCCCTAAGCAGTAACGTGTTCGCCTCAGGAAGGCCTTCCGCTCTTCTTGCAATATTCTGTTCGCATCCCGTGAGTTTCCTTATTACCTTATCGACAAAGAGATTGATTATCTCAGCACTTCTGGCGGCTTCTGCACTTCCGTCGAGCGGTTCGACCCTCGGCAGCATAGTGCTAGTTATCTCAGTTGCCACAGAGATCTTACCTTTCCTTACATACCCTATATCTGCGTTTGATACATTTGAAGATGGTGCAGAATCCCCATCAAAATAAAATGCAACTACGCCACGGTGGCCTACTGTAGCCCTGAAAGCGAACCGCACGCCCGGAATGCCCAGCTCTATGCTGTTTATGTATCCTTCAAGCTTTTTTGCATCCTCGCTTTCTATCCTGCCTGCCCGCCTGTCGATAATATTTCTTTGCGAATCGATTGTAGCGAAGTTGCACCTCAGGGCCAGTGTCCTTCCGTCAACTTCAATGCCGGCCCCGTAGGCTTCAAGCGGGCCCCTGCCCGTATAATCATCGACATCATAGCCAAGTATTGAGAAAACAGCGGCATCCGATTCCGGCGCTATCCCCTCGCTTATCGGATAAAGCATGCCCTTTGCCGCTCCGGAAGAGATGCTTTTTAGGTGAGGCATTTTGGCGCTCTGGAGCGGAGTCATGCCGCCCAAATCGTCATTCTTTCTGTCCCCTGCTCCGTCAAGTACGACAAGAAGTGTTTTCATCATCTCACAATTAAGGAGATTGAATGGCATGTTAATATATGTATTGCACATGCCATGGCTCTTTGAAGATGGAGTGGCATGCAAACAGGTTTTTAAGGACTATTACTTTATAAGTACTGATGGATGATCTTTACAAGACAGTTAAGATGATAAAAGCCTTGAAAATCCAGGGAGCAGAGAACGTCGCCAAAGCGGCGATTGCTGCATGGTCAGGATGTGCCGATAAGAAAAAAGCCGAGCGGGTGCTGATGAATGCGAGGCCTACGGAGCCAATGCTCAGGAATTCAATGCGATACTTGTCAAAATATGGGAACCCGGGTGCTCTGGCAGAGATGATACGTGAAGCGGATGCGAGGATAGCAGGATATGGAAGCAATCTCATTCAGAATGGCAGCACAGTGTATACGCATTGCCATTCTTCAACTGCCGAATCGATAATGCTTCTTTCCAGGAAGAAGGGCAGGCGCTTTACCGTAAACCTTACCGAGACAAGGCCGTCATTCCAGGGAAGGCTTACTGCACTTGCTCTTGCAAGTCATGGAATAGAAGTCAATATGTATGTTGATTCTGCAGCTTTGCACGCAATAAAAGAAGCCGATCTGATGCTCATAGGCGCAGATGCCATAACCTCCTCAGGCTCGGCGATAAATAAAATAGGGAGCAACCTCTTTGCAGGGATTGCGCGTAGTTTTGGAATACCGGTATACGTAGCCTCATCGGTAATGAAGTTCGATCCTGAAACAGTCTATGGAAAACAGGAGAAGATAGAGGCAAGATCTGGAACTGAAGTCTGGAATGTGCATAGGAAAAATATACATATAGTAAATAAGGTCTTCGAGGAAGTGGAACCGAAAAACATAAACGCCTTCATTACCGAATTTGGAGTGATAGATTCAGGCTCGCTGATGGGCGAGATTCACGGGCATTATGGGTGGATGTTTTGAAAACAAATATTGATCCGTATAAGGATTTTGTAGATCTTGGCCATAGGCCTAAGCAAAATGACTTAGTATGCCTCTTCAAGGTGCATCCTGCAAAAGGCATGTCCATGGAGAATGCAATGGGAAGGATTGCTAGCGAGAGCAGCAACGGTACGTGGGCGGAGCTGACTACCTTGAAGGAGCATATCAGAAAGATACGGGCCAGGGCATTTTCCATCAAAGGCAGTTATGTGAAGGTAGCTTATCCCATAGAACTTTTCGAAAAAGGCTCTGTCCCTCAGCTCATGAGCTCCGTGGCTGGAAACATATTTGGAATGAAAGCGGTGGCCTCGCTGAGACTTGAGGACATCTCCTTGCCGAAAGCTTATCTTAGCTCATTCAGAGGACCAGGGTTTGGGCTTGACGGCGTATATGAAAAAATATTCAAGATGAAGAAACGCAGGCCGATACTTGTTCATGTGCCTAAGCCGAAAGTTGGCATGACCGTGAAGGAGCATGCCGATGCCGCAAGAAAAGCATGGCTTGGAGGAGTCGATCTTCTTAAGGATGATGAAAATCTTACTAACCAGGATTTCAATCCGTTCGACGCGCGCATGAAGCTCATGTTTAAGTATAGGGACTACGCCGAAAATGAGACAGGAGAAAGAAAAAGCTACCTTGCGAACATTACCGCTGAAACGAAGGAGATGATAAGAAGGGCAAGGCTCGTAAAGGAACTTGGCGGCGAGTATGTTATGGTGGATATCCTAACAGCAGGCTGGGCTGCTGCACAGACGATAAGAGACGAATGCGAGGACTTGGGCCTGGCTATCCATGCGCATAGGGCCTTCCATGCCGCTTTTACTAGGAATGCCGACCACGGCATGAGCATGCTCCTCGTAGCGAAGCTTGCAAGACTTATCGGGGTTGACCAGATACATATAGGCACGGTTGTAGGAAAGCTTTCCTCTCCGCGTACGGAGGTACTAGACATAGATGATGAAATCGTGAATCGCGACATCCTCGATCATGCAAGAGTGTTAAAGGAGAAATGGGAGGCCATAAAGCCTGTCGTTCCGGTGTCTTCCGGAGGGCTTCACCCGGGCCTGGTGCCGTATGTGATGAAGCTTCTCGGGCCGGAGATTGCAATACAGGCAGGCGGCGGTATAGACGGACATCCAAACGGAGTGGGCGCCGGCGCCGCAGCAATGCGCGATGCAGTATCTGCTGCGATGAAACACGAGAGTCTTGCCGAATATGCTAGGCACAGCCCTGCGCTCAAAGCTGCGCTGGAATACTGGGGAGGGAAGAGGCCCATATGACTGGCATTATGCCGCAGCATGAGAGTGTTGAGATGGAATTTGAAATAAGGAATGTAGGAATAGATACAGGCGCAAATGTGGTGCTTATCAATGGGCATGACGCAACAGCATACGGGCTGGCGCCTGGAGACAGGGTCGAAATTTATGCAAAAGGCAGCAGCAGAAAGAGCATAGCCATTGTTGACGTCTCCAACATCACAGGGAGAAACCGCATGGGCCTGACAAGCGAGCTGAGCAGGGAGCTCAGGCTAAGGAATGGAGCCAAGGTTAAGCTTGCGAAGATGGAACAGCCCAAGTCGCTTGCAGTGATTAAGGAGAGGCTAAGGGGGCGTCGACTACCTTATGAAAGCCTTTACAGCATCGTCAAGGATGTGGTAGAGAGGAGGCTCAGCAGAGACGAGATAACCGCTTTCCTGGTCGGGCTGCACGCGCATAGCCTGACCATAGAGGAAGCAGAGTATATGTCTATGGCAATGGTTAATACCGGGGAGGTACTCGGATTGAAGAAAAAAAAAGTATTTGACAAACACTCGATAGGCGGCACGCCGGGTGACAAGACAACGCTTCTGGCAGTGCCCATAGTGGCTGCGGCAGGACTTACGATACCTAAAACGTCATCCAGGGCCATAACCTCTGCTGCAGGAACCGCAGACAGGGCAGAGGCCTTTATGCCTGTCAACCTTAACGTTGATGAAATGAGGCGCATAGTGAACAGAATCAATGGCTGCATTGTCTGGGGAGGCGCAGTCCATCTTGCTCCTGCCGATGATATTTTCATAAGAGCCGAATACCCGCTCTCAATAGACCCGCTGCTGCTGCCCTCTATAATGTCCAAGAAGAAGGCCGCCGGTGCAACAGACATGGTGCTTGACGTGCCTGTTGGAGATAAGGAGAAGAGCCCTTCCGATGCAGAATTGCTCATTCGGGACTTTATGTATCTGGGCAGGCGCATGGGAATAAATGTACATGGAGCAATAACGCGAGGTGACCAGCCGATAGGCTACGCCATAGGAGCCGGCGCCGAGGCACGCGAGGCACTCTCTGTGATAAGGAACATTAAGAACGTGCCCGACATAATTGACAAAGCCACCGGCATAGCTGGCATGATCTTGGAATTGGGAGGCAAGCGCCAGGGGAAGAAGCTTGCCATGAGCATACTCAGAAGAGGTCTGGCAGAAAAGAAGATGAATGAGATAATAAGCTGGCAGGGAGGCGATCCGAAGATAAGGCCGGAAGAGATACCGCTTGGAAGGCGCAGCGCCACTATCCTTTCAGACCGCAATGGGACTGTGCTCAGCATGAACAATATCGCACTTGCATCCGCAACGCGGATACTCGGCGCACCGCTGGATAAGCGCGCTGCCATAATCCTGCACAGAAAGCTAGGCGAGAATGTTAAGAAGGGAGAGGCCATCTTTACGCTCTATTCTGAAAGCTCTGGTGCGATAAATGACGCAGAGAAGCACCTTAGGGAGAATTCTGCCATGCTTATAGGCAGCGGAAATGAAATGCTCATAAAAAGGATAGTTAAGGTAAAGGTTTCGCATCCGCACTTCGCACTGGAGAGATAGCGTGCATAGTCTTTGGGCAGATGCTGGATCAGAAGTCTCGCAAGGAAGCAAACACTGACACCGTTGGCAGAGAAGCGATGATTAGTCAGGAAAAGCAGCAGAGAAGACACGCTTATTTCACGGCAGCTGGCGAGCGGGTTAGACACGCAACGAAATCTGCGAGAAGAAACCTAAGAAATTGTAATGAGTTTATAAATTTATTGGTATCGCATTCTGATTGGCTATCCCACTTGCTTCTGCAATCATTGCGTGTAGGTACCGCGAATATCAATATATCTTAACCATTGCACAAGATTTATATAGCCGATATCTGATAATAGATATTGGATATTCGATATAGAAGCTGGACCACTCTGGTAGTTATTAGTATTGCTTAAGACAGTGACTCTTGGAGGGAATTTGTACGCTACCTGTGCGATGGCTAGTAATTATTTGATGGCAAGAAGATTGTTATGGAAAAGAACACCAGGCGCTCAGAGGTGGTAATAGAGCTGGACCATGTTGTGAAGGTGTACGGAACCAAGAAAACGGAGTACACTGCAATAAGGGACATCTCCATGAGTGTAAAAAAGGGCGAATTTGTTTCAGTGCTCGGCCCATCCGGAAGCGGAAAGACTACGCTCATGAATCTTATAGGCACTCTTGACAGACCCACCTCAGGCAGAATACTCTTGGACGGGGTAGACACATCGACCCTCGACTCCAGGGAACTGGCTGTGCTCAGGAACAGGAAAATAGGCTTCATATTCCAGTCTTATAACCTTGTTCCGTATCTCAACATGCTTGAGAATGTGACTCTGCCATTGATTGTCGACGGCCTGGATACAACGGAGAATATAGAAAGGGGAAGGGAGATGCTTAAGGAAGTCGGCCTTGACGGAAAGCTGGCGCTTAAGCCCAATGAGCTAAGCGGAGGCCAGCAGCAGAGAGTTGCAATTGTAAGGGCCCTGATAAACAGGCCGCCAATAGTCCTTGCGGACGAGCCTACCGGCAACCTTGACTCAAAAACCTCAGATGCAGTAATGCAGATGCTCAAAAGAATGGCCAAGGAGAATAACATAACCATAGTCATGGTGACTCATGAGCAGGACATAGCAGAATTTTCTGAGAGAAGCATATACCTGAAAGACGGGATAATAGAAAAATATGTAACGGTGAAAAAATGAAAAACAAATTGTCAATGTTCGCATTATACGCGCTGGGATTTTTGATTGCTGCAGGCACAGTAAATGCTGCAGCATATTGCCAGACTGGGTCAGGAATAGGCTTTAAGATAATAGGCATCAATTGGGGCACGGCCAACCATACGATCTCTGCAGGACCAGGAAACAGGGATGTGCCTCTGACAGTTACGCTTCAGACTTATAACAGCGCATGCAATCTCTTCAATGTGCAGGGAACTCTGCAGCTAGGGGGAAGCCTTACAAACTTCAACGGCTCGAGCATCTCTAATGATTATGTGCAGGAACTTACCTCCTCGCAGTTATTTAGCATGGTCTTCTACCTCAATATAGCAAATAATACAGCTGTGGGTCCAAACACCGTGCTGTCATATCCGCTTTATATTGCATGGAACTATACCAATTCAACAATAAGGAATACCCAGCAGATAAACCTCGGAATACCGCTCAGAGGCTCTTCCGACCTTTCCTATAGCACGCCGAATCCTGCGCTGCCAGGAGGCAAGCTCTACAATTTTACATTAGAAGTTACCAATGCAGGCACAGGCTACCTGTCGGGTATCTCTACCAGTGTGGAGCCAGCTTCAGGAGTCAGCATACTTAGCCAGCCGCAGGAAATCAGCTCACTGAGCCCGGGTTCCAGCAGGAACGTATCTGTTTACTTTTACGTGGGCCCTAGCGGCACAGGTTCGCCCGTAACATTGAATTTAGACTCGCATTACCTTAACCCTTACGGATACAACACTTCCGAAACAGAGGAATTGGGACTCTACGTAGTTCCAAGCTCGCAGGGCGCGGTTACAGTGTCTGCCTCCAATCAGAGCCTGCTTTCAGGACTTGTTGATCCTGAGAATATTATACTTACAAATAACGGCACTGATACTATAACAAACATCACCATCCTTCTTGCGCCGTCCAGCGGACTTAGCCTGATAGATTCAGATGGCTTCAAGGCGTTCCAATCGATAATGCCTGGGCAGAGCGTTGAGTTTCCGGTTAAACTATATGTCCAGCCGGGCTCCGCTGCGGATGTGGCGAGCCTCGGAGCCACGCTTACATACGTGGATAACGGCCAGTCTGAGAGCACTAGCAGGTCTATCAGCTTCCTTACGCCTTCCTACATAAACTTCACAGAAGTCAACAATGTCCTGCTGCCTTCGGTGCCTGCGCCGGGCGCTATATTTTCACTTACCTCGACTTTGAACAATCTCGGTTCTGGAGACGCTTACGGTGCCAGCGTCATGCCTGAGCCTCCATCTGGATTCAAGATCGTAGGATACAATACCACATTTATAGGAAACATCGCAGTAGGTTCTCCCACATCCTTTACAGTCAGCTTTGATGTCTCCGCTTCGGTCAAGCCAGGCTCGTATAGAATACCTGTAATATTGTCTTATACGAACAATCTAAACCAGAAAATCAGCAGAACGTTTAATTATACAGTTGATGTTGGCGCATATGCCTCGGGCGCCGCAGGTGGCGTCAATTCATCAAATATATACACTGGCGGCGGGCAGGCAGGAACGGTGCGGCGAAAGGGAGGGGGCGGAGGCCTGCTGCTTTTAATTGCAATAGTAGTGATACTCATTGCGGCATACTATCTTTACAGGAAGATTAAGAGAAATAAGGCGAACAAGTAATGAAAATAAAGGATACGCTCTGGCTTGGTGTCAAGGGTATCTCTGAGAGGAAGGTCAGGACAGGGCTCACAGTATTGAGCGTGATGATAGGCGTTGCGGCAATAGTCGCGCTTATCTCCCTTGTTTCAGGAATCAGCCAGGGTATAGCAAAAGATCTCTCTGCGATAGGCCCCACCACACTCTTCATGACACCGAAAGGCACCTCTTTTACCGTGGCGGACATCGCCCAGATAGAGTCTCTTCCCAACGTGAGTACAGTGATACCGCTGGAGAGGTTTGTGGCCAGCGGCTCGATAGGGGGTCAGAACGTCACCGCTACAATAATAGGCGTTAATAATTACAGTCTGCAGAACGTAACCGGAGGCGTAAAGCTTCTGGAAGGCTCCGTATACAACAATACGATTGCCCCGGTAGGGGTCATCGGATATGACATTGCATTTCCTTCCTCCGGGCAGGCATCCCCGTCCGTAGCGATTAGCAGGCCATTCTACCTGACTACATCTGCGTCAAAGACAATAGCAATAATACCAACAGGCATACTTGACAAGTACGGAACCGCGTTTTTTATAGATCCTGATTCATCAATCTTCGTGCCGTTGTCCGCAGCACAGAGCCTGACCGGCACCGACACTTATAATATCTTGCTGGTGCAGGCGTCAAACTCCAGTTCTGTCGGTCCTCTGGACACGCTTCTGACCAATATATATGGGAACAGCGCATCGATAATATCAATACAGCAGATAGCGTCTACCGTTGCTTCCATAACCAATGCTCTTGGCCTGCTGCTTGGAGGCATAGCTGCCATCTCGCTGATAGTTGCCGGAATAAGCATACTGAGCATAATGATGGTTTCAGTAAACGAAAGAATACATGAGATAGGGATACTGAAATCTATAGGTTTCAAGAACAGTGACATAATGGTCCTGTTCCTCTCTGAAGCGCTGATAATAGGCTTCCTTGGGGGGGTAATGGGAGTGGCAGTAGGCGGAGGCGGTTCCTATGTTCTCAGCGCAATCTTTTCAGGAGGCTCATCGGCTACGCCTTCGGCCGGCACAAACTCGGGGCTCGCCACAAGTGGAGGCGCACATGCTGGATTCGGAGGAGGAGGAAACACAGCATTTTCCTCAAGTTCTGCATCCGGCCCTTCCAGCTCCTCTTCAGGCTTCTCTTTCAGCCCGGATATAAGCCCGACAATAATATTAAGCGCCATACTCCTGGCAATCGTAGTGAGTGTACTGGCAAGCCTTTACCCCGCATGGAAAGCCTCTTCTACAGATCCAATTAAGGCTCTTAGGACTGAATAGCACTTTATATATCTACAGTTATCTCTACGCACCATATTCCTTTCCGCTTCTTTACCTTTAGATTGTGCGGCGTAACTGCCTTTACTTCAAGCAGCGAGTAATCTGCCGACGCTGATGGTTTCTTGTAGAGTATGCTGGCTTTGAGTGCCTTCTCGTCGCCAGAGATGTCAAGCCCGGAAACCTTTATGCCAAGCAATGCCAGATTCAGGGAATATTTCCTTGAGAGAAGATCCTGTAGTGTCATCCAGACAAGGTCATCGATGCTCCCGGCCTTTTCCTTGATATGCATGCTGAAGATGCGGGAAGTATCCTTTTTTATCTTCTTTACGTCTGACATCACATTGATGAGTGCAAGTGCGGCATTCTCGATCATTTCCTCCACGCTTCTGCCGTAAGCAATAAATGCTATATCGGCAGTATGCGGCACATATGCGTATTTCCTGAACATATATTTAACCCTTACAAAAAGGACTATATATATTTATTGAGATGGCATACTGTCCTGTGAAGAGAAGAGTAACTGCTGAGATATGATGAAGCCTATATCGCCGGAGGACAATTTGGTGAGAACTTTTGCGGCCGAATAGAAGATTCCTGTATGTGATTTTCTTAGTCGCAATAGTAATCACTATGGTAAACCCGCTGCTGTCCACTAACCCTTACATCAGTGACACCGATCCATCTACATACGTAGTAATACCCATGCTAATGCTCCCTGTCCTGGCGTTTTTTGTAATTAAGGATGGTGTGCAGCCAAAACTAACAAAGCGCAGCGTAGCGCTCGGAATCGGTTTCTTTCTCGTCTTTATCGCGCTTACATTGTACCTCAGATTTGAACTCTCGTATTACTTCCTGAGCTATAGTATAGACTTCATCCTATATCCGCTTCTGCTGCTATCTTTTGTTCTTCTACTATTCGGAAAGTCAAACGTAAAGCTATTTGTACCGCTGTTAGTCTACTCTTTATTCGCCTCGCCGCTCATTTTATCCCCGCTCTTTGGGCTTAACACAGGCTTCGCAATACTGAATACCCAGGCCATATACCACATAATAAGTGCATTTACCCAAAGGCTTGCTTATTCATACCCTATAACGCTTACGCTTGGTACAAACCACATAGGTATAGGAAACGCCTGTGTAGGGCTCGGCGCGATCATAGCCATTGCGCTTTTCTTCCTTGCGCTCTCCAAGTTCTATTCCGGAGCCCGGAGGGACAAAATTATATGGACAGCCGCAGGTGTAATCCTTTTTATATTTCTCAACTTTCTCAGAATGCTCTTTATAACAATAGTCTGGCTGTACTATGGCCCCGGCTCCGCCATATCGACAGTACACTCATTTGCAGGCATACTGCTCTTTTACATAGATATAATAGTAATGATATTGGCAGCAGGCAGATTCGGGCTCAATATAGGCAGAATAGGCGTATTCTCAGAACGAAAGGCGAAGCTTCCTTCGCCGGCTTATTACGGCATAGGCATTGCCCTTGCGCTTCTCTTTGCTCTATTCTACTTCATGCTTACGCTCTACTACTCTTCAGGCCTTTATATCTCTCCGCTGCTGCTTGCAAACTCGCAGAACAGCAACCTTTCTTATTTCTTTATGAACACCAGCGCAGGCAGTCTTGTGAATACAGCGGGTTTCGGGATGAATTACAGCCTTGCTTACAATGGGAGTTATCCTGTCGGAGAGTATATTTTTCTTTACAATTCAAGTATAAATGCGAATAACCCGCTCCTGCTTTATCTTGGCAGCAATGCAGAAAAATTAAGGAGCATCTTGATGGACAACAGTATGCTCGAGGCAGAGATTAATGTTTTAGACACAAAGGGCATAAGCTCTTCGGTGTACGAAGTTGAATCAGGCAATGTAAGCTTCTTCGTCTATACGGCTACAATTCCTTATGTGCAGTCGGATAGCGTGGCGCAGGCAGGAGTGTTCGGAGTAGTGCCGGCAAGTGAGGTTAATGGCAGTCCTGCGTGCAAACTATATGAAGCATACGGCACCACATTGCTTAATCTGGCCAATACGGGCTTTTACGGCGCAACCGGCGACAGGATGCGCAGCGCCTACTGCCTCTTTTCAAAGGTGACTGACACATGACATTTGAATACAGCTCAGGCGCGTTCGTATACAGAAAGGATGGAGATGGAGAGAATGCGAAGCTGCTCTTTCTCTTCCTGATAAAGCCAAACAATGATCTTGACGTACCGAAAGGTCATGTCGAAGAAGGAGAGAATGCAGAAACAGCGGCCAGGAGGGAAATAATGGAGGAATCTGGAATAGAAGCTGAATTCATTCCCGGCTTTATGGCCTACACCGCGTATTATTTTTACAGGGATGGGAAGAAGGTTCTCAAGAAGGTCAGGTACTTCCTTTCAAAGGTATCCAGCTCTGATGTTAAGATCTCTTATGAACATAAAGGCTATGAGTGGCTTGAGCCCGCTGCCGCAATCAGGAAGCTGCATTACAGAAACATGAAGGAGCTGGTAGCCAAGGCTAATGAATACGCAGAAAAACACGAACTTATGCTGAAACTCAACGAAGAATATGCGAATCTTCCCGGCAAGGTGGAGAAATGGAGATTAAGCAAGAGCTTTGTTCCTGGAGAAGGGCCATTGGATGCAAAGGTCTTCCTGCTGGGCCAGGCGCCAGGACTGAACGAAGACAGGCTGGGCAGGCCTTTTGTAGGAAGGAGCGGGAAGCTTCTTGATACCATGATCTTGAAAGCGGGATTGAAACGAAGCAAGGTATATATAGCAAGCGCAGTGCAGTACTATCCTCCCAGGAACAGGGAGCCGACGAGGGAAGAAATCGCATTATGCAGGGACTTTGTATCCGGGCAGATAGAGATAATAAAACCAGAATACGTCGTGCTCATGGGCAATACTGCAACAGGATCCGTACTGGGTTTCAGGGGTGTAGAAACAAGGCATGGAGAGATTATTGAGAGAGATGCGGTAAAGTATCTGATAACACTGCACCCGGCAGCAGTACTGCGCTTCAAAAAGAAGGGCAAAATGATGGAAGATGATTTCAGGCTGCTGGGCCGGCTGCTGAAGAAAAAGTAATCCTCCAGCAAGGGTTATAAAAACGACTACCTAATAAATAGTGGAAGTTATGGGCTCGTAGCTCAGCTTGGTTAGAGCGCTTCTCTGATAAGGAAGAGGTCATGAGTTCAAATCTCATCGGGCCCATTGCTGTAAAGAGGTATTCCTTTCCATAAAAGCAGCAGTTTGCATCTTGTTGCGGCTTTAGACGCAGATGTTTATTGCATGCGCATGCAATTGCAAACAAGCAGATATTGCAATATGCTGGTGTCAGGTATGTTATGCATGCCGGGATGTAATTTGCTGCCCAGACGCATTGGCATTCGAGATGAAGTTAACTGAAGGCAACAAACTATTATTACGAAATAGACAATGCTGTCTTAGAGAGGCCTCTATAAAGGCGTTAGCACATATAGTAGAAGAGCGGTATTATGAGTGATGGAAGACATTTTCACAGACACAATTTGAATATTACACAAGTGGAACAGACGTTCATAGATGCAATAAAAGAGGATAGCGAATATATAAAGGCGCAAATAGGCATAGATCTAGGGGCAGGCGGCGGAAGATTTTCAAGGATACTAAGCGAATATGTCGAAAGATTATACAGCGTTGATGTATCTGATGAAGCCATAGAGGCAATGCACAGGAACCTGGCGGGACTTGGAAATGTAAAGATAATTAAGGCACCAAGGAATGCCTTGCCGTTCGACGACAGCAGCATAGATATTGTCTTCGCAGCAAACTCTTTTCATGATGTTCCGGAAGGATATGAAAAGGAAATAAGCAGGGTTTTGAATAAAGATGGTAGATTTATAGACCTTGACTGGAAGAAGAAAGAGACCGCATTCGGTCCTCCGGTTTCAATAAGGTTCTCTGAAAATGATGTGATAGGCAAGTTAGAAAAACAAGATCTTATTCTCATCAAGAAGCAGGATCTTGGGACTCATTATATGCTTGTCTTCTCAAAGGTAAAAATCTAACTTCAGATCCATTCGTTGAGTGCAGCACCTTTCACCTGGCAGTAATAGCATCCTGAATCGCTTTGTCATGCTCTTTGTCTCTTAAGCTATGTGCCGCAAGTATAAATATCGCGTACTAGAGTTTATGCACCATGTCAGTTGCGGATAAGACTTCGGGACCTCTGAAAAAGGAAGCATATTTTAGGCTTGGGGTTTACTATTCCTAATGGCCTGAGAATCTTCAGAACCTCCGAATCTTGTTGATTTTATGGGATCTCTTCGCAACTACTTGAAATTAATGCAGTTTAAGATTGTTGCGCTCCTTGTGCTTTCCTCCGTTGGAGGCTTTTTTGTAGCTTACAAAGGTAGTATGCGGCACCCGCTTATGGATATTGCACTGATAATCCTTGGGATAACTGCCTCTGCCTCTGGAGCTGAGCTAATGAACAAGGTACTGGAAAGGGATATTGATGGCAAGATGGAGAGGACCAAGAACAGGCTAACAGTGCGCAGGATGATAAATGCCAATTATGGGATGGCATACGGAATAACTCTCACTGCGCTCGGAATCGCCGCAGGCTATATCGTAAATCCGCTGACCGCACTGATGATAGTGCTAGGCGTAGTCTTTTACATTATAGTCTACACAAAAGTGTTGAAGAGGAGGAGCAGGTTCAGTGTTGTAATAGGCGGGCTTGCCGGAAGCTTTTGCGTATGGGCAGGCGTAACTGCAGCTGCAAATAGTATTACCTTTTCGGGGCTCTTGCTTGGCCTTCTTGTGCTTTTCTGGATTCCGGGGCACATATGGTCATTTGCAATCAAGTACAAAGACGACTACAACAAAGCAGGAGTACCTATGCTTACCGCAGTGGTTAGCCCCAGGACAGGAACAGCCGTTATTGCTTTTTTCAACATTTTCATGGCTCTGCTCTCGGCATATCTTGCGCTGGATTTCGGAGCGTATTATGCTGCGGTAATAGCAATACCGCTTGCCCTAATACTCTACCTCAGCTTTAGAACATTTCTGTGCAGAGCATGGGCATGGCCTCTCTTTAAGTTTTCTTCCGTATACCTTATGTTCGTGTTTATAGCGGTAATTATTGCAAGGCTTGTATGAAGATATAGACAAAGAAACGCCACTGCGATTCTTATGCATTTTTACTGACGATTTTGATCACTGCGGCACTTTCAGCACTATCCCATTTAGTTCCGGAGCGAACAACGAACATTGCGACTATTACGATGACCGACATAAGGAATAATCCAGCTGAAAATATCCACCCCCATATAGTCAAACCTGCTAAGCTCCCGGTTGCATCAAGCGCGCCAGGGTCAAAGAAGGCGTAGATAAAGCCCGCGATCAATGCAAATACAGTTACGGCAATCCCTGATGCTGCAACTTTCTTTCTTACATTTTCTCTTCCTTGGAAGAAGTCTACAGCAAGGAAGGCAAGGGTAATCATAGCGACTGCAAAAAGCGAGAAGTACTGCAAATTGCCGAAGACTATGTCTACAGGAGAGCCGCTTAGGGTGGCTTCGTGGAACTCTATAAAGAAACCCTCAAGGGGCGTAGCTATATATGCAATTACCCACATTGCCAATATTGAGAGGCGTATGGGGTCTTTCCATGCAGGTCTGTCTCTTATTTTAGTGAGCATGAGGGGGAGCAACATTATCATTGCGCCTAGGCTGGCCAGGAACATTGTGCTGTCATCCCCAGCCATCCCGTTAGCTGCGGTAAAGGACCAGAGTTGGAGTGGACCTCCCGGATTACTGGCAAATATTAATGGCGGAACGTATGCATCAAAGGCTTCAAACAGGAATACCATAGTCATAATCATCAGTCCGAATATGCTTACCAGCATCCCAAGTTTAGCAACTCTACTTCCTAATCCTTTCAGGTTCAATACATCGAATCTCTTAGCCGTGACAGCCACTATTCCGAGTATGATGGAGATGCCTATTACGTGGGAATGTGACCCTATCAGTGCATCGAAAAATGCTGAAGCGCCGCCAAGCGATGCCTCATAGCCATTCAGGAATGCAGGTGCGGCTATGAAGACGTGGTTTGGGTTGATCCACAGCGCTATGAAGCCCATTATCCCAGCTATAAATGTTACTATCACTGCAGTAAAGACAAACCAGTATGCATAATCCATTTTCTTCAGGTCACTCAATGTTGGAAGCTGACTTAGCTTGGGAAACATTCCCATCGTGTTATTGTATGGATCGTATCTTCCGGACTGCTTTGCAGGAAGCAGGTATAGCTGTACTATGAGCGCTCCCCCCACATCTGCCAGAAGCAGCAGTGCAGCAAACATTATAATGTCAGTTATAGGGGTTGTGGCTGCATTAAAGACTGGAGATAAGTAAAAGGCTGCTGCGATAGCTCCCAGGATGGTGGCGAGTAGCGCCCGGTATGCTATTGGGAAATCTATGTTTGGCTCGTATTTATCTAAATTGAAAGCCATAATCACGAAATACACCACCAATGCCGTGATTCCTATGGCAATTGAGTGGAAGAACATATCAGATGGACCGAAAGAAAATGAAGGAGGCATGGTGCCATCTGCATTAGGAACTACGCCTAGAAGAAACCATAGGGCCGACAGAACTCCGATAATTAGCAGCGTTATCCAGACGTATGTCTTCATTGAATGCTTGTAGCCTTTGTGCGGCATATTGTACTTGTTTGGTGTTATGCCACTCTCGCCGTATATGTCGTAATACTTTACCTCGATCTCTTCGCTTTTACTCTCTGCCTCCAGCACTATCACCCATGCCTGATTTGACAGTGAATCGGAAGGTATAAATACATTTACATTTACAAGTGTACCTAATCTGGTAGGATAGTAGCGGACTTTGTAGTTGAAATATCCTCTCATGTATTTCTTTTCTTAGTCCCTGTGCTCCCGTTCGATCTGACTGAGAACCATCTTACAAAAAGGAAAAGGAACTGTCTCTACCAGAACATAAGGAAGCGGCTCTTTGCATCCTTTGCTCTTTGAAATGCTGCTTGTACTGATGAGCAT
The DNA here is from genome assembly GCA_021803245.1 of Microcaldota archaeon. Taxonomy (GTDB): domain Archaea; phylum Micrarchaeota; class Micrarchaeia; order Micrarchaeales; family CABMGC01; genus JAJZND01. The sequence continues at coordinate 5,300 of JAJZLT010000033.1, read as the reverse complement.
ATCAAGCAGCTTATTATATTCATGCCAGAGCTCTTCTGGCAAAATATTAAGAAATTAAAGAATAACCTTTTAGCAGGGCGTATGGATTATATGATCATCGCCTAAAATCAGCTGAACGCATATGGAAATAATATTGGCTATTCTGGCGCTGCTCTCTTTTGCATTGATACTTGGCAGCATCGCTGAAAGGTTTGGAATACCTACGGTAGTGGGAAACATAATTTCAGGAATTATTCTCGGACCTGCAGTTTTCGGCCTGCTGAACTACAGCAGCGGGCTTTCAGGAATATCTGAAATAGCCTTATTCTTTATAATGCTCCTGGTTGGAATAGAGGCAACAACACAGCTCCTCACAAAGCACATAAGGAGCGCAGTAGTATTGTCAGCATCAAGCTTCATTTTACCCGCATCGATAATGATGCTGATAGCCGCATTTGTTTTTCATCTTAATACTGCCCAGGCGATAATTACTTCGATTGCAATAGGCGTACCCTCAATATCTATAATATCTGTTTTGGTAATGCGGTATGACCTTCTGGGAACAGAGGATGGAGCCAGAATAGTTTCAAGCGTTGTTCTTACTGACGTTATTGCATTTATGGTATTGGCAGCCATAGGCGTCAGTTCCGTACCCATTTATATTGTAATCATTTCTGTTCTAGCATTCATTCTGGTACTTCTTGCCATAGACAGGATGATACGCTATCACGCCGCATTTATTAGAAAGCGGCTGATCAGCAAGTATCGGACCAGGGGTGGGGAAGAATTGATCTTTGCAGGAATAATACTGATGGGCCTTATTGGTTCGGCAGTTCTCCAGATTGCAGGCATAACTTACGTGCTAGGGGCATTTTTTGTAGGGCTACTTATACATGATGCTATTGTTGGCAAGCGAATATACGGCATACTAAAAAGAACATTCAGCCGCATAACAAACAGCTTTTTTATACCAATATTCTTTAGCATTGCAGGTCTGCAGGTTGTCAGGCCTTCGGATTACCTCTGGCTTATGGTGGTGCTCATAATTGTTAGCGGGTCAATAGGTGGAATACTTAGCTACCTTGCAGGTTCAAAATTGCTTAAAAAATTGAGGCCTGTTACTGCAGTAGCTTTGCTGGGCAGCAGGGGAGCCGTAGGAATCATAATAGCCAATATAGCCTTGCTTCAGGGTGATATAAACACGGACCTTTATTCAATAATAATACTTGGCACAGTAATACTTTCTCTGGTTCTGCCTGCGCTGATGGGTGGAGAAGACAGTGCGATGCGGAGGCGCTCCCGTTGAGCATGAATAGCATCTGAAGATCCTGTGCCGCAGGTATTAATTGCAAAAATAAATAATAAGGATGCGGGAAAGATTGAATTGCCCTATTCTTGAGCATAGGCCTGATGTCACAAAACATCGGTGCTGTCCATAGGTTTTGGCATATCCATTGCACTGCCACATTGGAAATACTTACTAATGCGAAGAGGTTTTGCTTTCTTGCGCAAGTTTGCCCGCATTAGACGCTTCTATCACGAATATATGGAATTGCAGCAAAATTGTATCGGTTTTATTCTACCTTGCTGAATTCCCTTCCTCTGCTTGCCTGTCTTTCTATCATCCAATTAGGATACATCGTTTTAGGTTTTGTTATGGAGTCGAGCTCTTCGAGCTGCTGCTTTGTCAGATTCACATCAAGTGAGGCTATATTCTCCTTGAGCTGATCTATGGTCTTTGCACCGAGTATGATTATACTCTTCTTAGATAACAGCCATGAAAGCGAAACCTGGGCAGGAGTTGCGCCCTGCTCCTTTGCAATTTCTTTTACCTTCTCAACTATAGAAAAGCCTTTCTCGAAATCGAATGGAGGAAAGTTGTCCTTCCCCCATTCTCCTCCTCGATTTGCCATTCTTGTACCTGGCTTTGGCTGCGAATCCTTGTCATATTTGCCAGCCAGTATTCCTCCATGAAGCGGGCTCCATACCAAGAGAGTCATGCCACTGTAGCCTAGAAATGGATAGATCTCGTGCTCTATGTCCCTATTTAGGAGGCTGTAGTTCATCTGCGCGGTCTGATAGTGCGAATAGCCCTTTGCTTTGCACTGCGCCTGCAGATATGCCATCTGCCATGCAGAGAAATTCGAGACTCCCGGATAGAGCACCTTCCCCTGATTCACAAGCCTCTGCATAGCTTCAATAGATTCTTTTAGCGGAACGTGTTCGTCCCATCCATGAAACTGATAAAAATCAACCCAGTCGGTCTTAAGCCTCTCAAGGCTCTTTCTTATGCTTATTTCTATATGATGCTTTGAGAGGCCCACAGAATTTATTCCCGGGCCCATTTTGCCTCTTACTTTTGTGGCCAGGAGAACCTGCTCCCTGTAATCCTTAAGCGCATTGCCAAGAAGTGTCTCGCTGCCGCCTTCATCATAAACATCTGCCGTATCGAAAAAATTGATGCCTGCATCTATGCACTCCTTGACCATTTTATTGGCGAGTTCTTGATTCACTCCTGCAAGCTGCATGGTATTCTTTGTTCCGAATGTCATTGCCCCGAATGCCAATACAGAGGAATAGACTCCTGTGCTTCCGACTTTTATATATTTCATGCTGGCCATGTCAAACACACATGATATGGTGCTTGAAAAATATAAAAGAGTGTGCCGCATTTCTGTTTCCTGGCAGAGCATGCGCATTTGTCATGGAAAGAACGAGTATTATTTCAGGTGAACCACGCTTGATCATGGAAAGCAGGTAAAACGGAGCGATTACAAATACCCTATTTGCAGATACTTATATGTGCGATGGATATTCTACTATACAATAGCGATATCCTGAAAAGGCTGCATAAGAAATGCGTTGCAAGTTGATAATACCCTTACAGGGATAAGCGTAAAAATGTATATTTCTATTATCCATTGGGAGGAAACTTATGGCAAACACATGCCCCACATTATCATTCATTCATGTGTTGGGAATGAAATGGACTATCCCCATAATCGAAGAGTTATATTCCTCCGGAGAGGGTATGCAGTTCAACGACATACAGGCGTCGCTGCGGAGCATAACCGCCAGGAATCTGAGCAAGAGCTTAAAGGTACTCCAAGACGAGTCGATTGTGGTGAAGCGCAAGACTGGCGCGTGCGGAGATCAGCGCATTGTCTATCTTCTCACGCAGCGCGGGAAGGGGGCCGAAGAGGTTGTAAAGGCCATAAAGCAGGCAGGCGTGGCTTGGTATGGATTGGAGCGGCACTGCACAAGCACCAGATGCAGTACATGCATGGACTTTATCGGAGGAGGAACACAACAGAGTTCCGTGAAAGAGCAGGCGATTTTGCACTCTAGGTAGCAGCTATCCAATTGGATACTTAATAGGTTAAATAAGCCCAGCGTCAAGTATCTACTAAGATACAGATTAGTACAGGGGCATGGGCAAGGATGAGTGTTTTGAAGAAAAAGAGAGAGTCAGGCAATTCCATATTGGCAGACTTCCGCTCGATAGCCAGTTTCTTTTACATAAAGAAGGTGCCTTCATACGGAAACAGTTTCTTCTTTACAATAGGCGTTTATCTCCTTGCGCTATTCGGTCTTCTTGCCATTACCGGAGTGATAATGATGGTATTCGGGGTCCAGTGGGGTTACACTTCCGGAATAGGCAACTTTGTACGCAGCGTGCACTTATGGGCGGCAGAAGCGTTCGTGACGCTCATCTTCCTTCACCTGCTCGTGAACTTCTCTACCTCAATGTTCAGGCGAAGGAGGCTGGTCTGGATCCTCGGCAGTGCGATGCTGTTCCTGGTTTTGCTAGAGTTTGCCTTTGGAATTGCGCTTCCAAACGATTTCGTCGCGCAAGTCAATGCCAGATCCGGCGCAGACCTGTGGAATGGAATGGGGCTGGGGTTCTGGATAAATCCACTAAACAGAAATGCAGTTCTGGGATGGCATATAGCCGTAGTGCCGTTGTTGCTGGTTATTCTGATGTTCACGCATTATATTCTTGTGAAGAAGAAGGGCATAAGCACGCCTTACAGGAAGGATATACCGTACAGCATGGTTGCTGCAAACCACAAAGCCATGTACAGGCGCACCGGATACATCTTTGCCATCATACTGCTGTTCGCGCTCCTGTTGCCTGCGCCATACTCTCCTCCGATGACCATGCAATCATGGGCAAAATCATCGCCAAACACCTTTGCGCTTACGCTTCTTAGTGAGTTTAACTACAGCTCAGGTACAGCCACATACTTGGATACGATAAATCCGTATAGGTTCAGCACCAGGGAAGTGTACGTTACGGTGCCATACGATGAATACATAAATGCAACGCATCAGACGAATCAACTGCAGGCATTCCTTCTAGAGGCTCCCGCGGAGCAGAGTGCAGGCATAGCTGAGGCGTTCGAATATTTCGGTGACGGAACGCAGTCCCAGCTGGCCCAAAACCAGACAGGTCCTCTGATAAGCGTCATGAAAACCCTTACAGGTATGGCACAGAGCGGCATATACGGTCCGGTTCTCAGGTCTGAGTCTTCGAGCTCATCCAATAGGACCTACTCTCTCTTATTACTCTCTGATTCCGAAGCATTCGACAATGAGACCACAGAAAACGGGCTGCAGGTCTCGCAACTAGGCATGCTCAGCATAGGAAATGGCGCCTTATGGCAACAGTATATGATGTATTGGCTTCTACCGTATAATATCATGGAGATTGCAACTTCTGGAATAACATGGTGGAACGACCTCCAGAATGGTACCGTAGCTCTGATTGCATTTGTCTTACTGATGTTCCTGCCGTATATACCTTACCTGAGAGACATACCTGACAGATTTAAGCTGTACAAGCTCTTCTGGAACAGCTCCACAGTACCTGAGCTTAGATCGCGTAAGGGCAAGGGTAGGAAAAAGATAGGCGTATGATGGTTGATTAAATGGCTACAGGTATACTTGCATCACAATTCTCTGCTATACTGACATCGCTGATCACGCTCCTGCTTTCGGTTGGACTATCCGTAACCATAACCAGGAGATATGCCATTAAGAGACACGCGTCTCTGGCATTCTGGGCGGCTGGCCTATGGCTATTCTCGATAGGAGTACTTATGGAGCTGATATTCGCTTTTGGCGTGTATTCAGGCGTAATGATGAGGGCGTATCTGCTGCTCGTGGCAGTGCTGGTTGAGCTTCTCGCACTCGGTTCCATGCAATTGTCCAGATCAAGGCCCATAAAACGGGCTTACTATGCGTTTAGCCTTGCCTCCACAGCATTTCTTGTATATTCGGTTCTTGAATCGAGTATGAACAGCATGATTATCGATTAT